>JBGOTH010000063.1:0-10377 GCA_041476345.1 Methylomirabilia bacterium | reverse complement strand
GCTATAGCCGCTACGGCCGCCAGCGCGAGGTCGAGCTGGCCGGCGTCGGGTCGTCGGCGGCGCGGGCGGCGGCGGCGGCGCTCGGCATCACGCTTTGCGACTTCCGATCGCTATGAACGCCCTCGCCGTCGACGTCGGCGGCACGACGACATCTGCCGGTGTGGTGACGGATGCCGGCGAGGTCCTCTACGAGCGACAGATCTCCACGCATGCGCCCGCGCGCCGCAGTGCGCTCACCACCATCGAGATGCTGCTCGATGCCGTGTGCGCGGACGCGATCGACCTCCCGCTCGCGGGGATCGGCGTAGGGGTCCCGGCCATCGTGGATGCGGCGGCGGGCGTGATCGGGGAAGAAGCGCACAACGTCCCGGAGCTGGCCGGCGTGGCGCTCGCGCGGGCGCTCTTCGAGAAGCGCGGGCTCCCGACGTTCGTCGACAACGACGTCAACGCGCTGGCCCTGGCCGAGTGGCGGTTCGGGGCCGGCCGCGGCGCGCCCTCGCTCGTCGTGCTCGCTGCCGGCACCGGCTTCGGCTCGGGCATCGTGATCGACGGCCGTCTCGTCCGCGGCGCCCACGGCTTCGGCGCGGAGCTCGGGCACGCGCCCGTGAAGTTCGACGGCCGCCCGTGGTGGTGCGGGGGACGCGGATGCCTGGCGGTCTACGCGAGCGGGCGCGGGATCGCCGAGGCCGCCCGCGAGCGCGCGACGTCGAGCGGCGGCCACGCGTTGCTCGCCGCGGCGGGCGGTGACCCGCTGCGCATCGACGCGCGGCTCGTCTTCACGCTCGCCGCGGAGGGCGAGCCCTGGGCCTCGGCGATCGTCGACGAAGCGGTGGACGCGCTCGGCGCGATGGTGGGCGTCGTGATCAACGGTCTCGATCCCGGCGTCGTCGTGATCACGGGCGGAGTGGCCGCGTCGTTCGCGCCACTCGAGAAACGCGTGCGGACGGCCACCGCCCGCTTCGCGTTCAAGCGCGCGCTGGCGGCCACGCGCATCTGCTTCGTTCCCGGGGACAAGCGCTCGAGCATGCGCGGCGCCGCCGCGCTCGCGTTCTACGAACTGGAGCAAAGGAGACCGGCATGAAAGCGATCACCTTCCACGGTATCAGCGACGTGCGCGTCGAGAACGTGGCGGACCCGAAGATCGTCGATCCGACGGACGTCGTGGTGAAGATCACCACCGGCGCCGTCTGCGGCTCGGATCTGCACCAGTACCACGGCCGGGGCGGGGGCGCGCTCGTGCAGACGGGCGCGATCATGGGACATGAGTTCATGGGCGTCGTGGAAGAGGTCGGTGCCGGCGTGCGGACGGTGCGCGCGGGCGATCGCGTCGTGCTGCCGTTCAACGTGTCGTGCGGGACCTGCGAGTGGTGTCGGCGCAAGCTTCCCTCCCAGTGCGTGACGACCGGACGGGCGGTCTTCGGCGGCCGGTTCGGCCACGTGTGGGGTGGCGGACAGGCCGAGCGCGTGCGCGTGCCGTTCGCCGATCACCTGTGCGAGAAGGTCGATCCCGCGCTGTCGGACGACGACGCGCTCTTTCTCGGCGACATCCTGTCGACGGGCTACTGCTGCGCGGAGAACGGCGGCATCCGCCCGGGTGACACCGTCGCCGTGTTCGGCGCCGGGCCGGTCGGTCTCCTCGCGATGCAGTCCGCGCAGCTCTTCGGGCCCGCGCGCGTGTTCGCGGTGGACCGCGTGGACTACCGGCTCGCCCTCGCGGCGGAGCTCGGCTGCGAGCCGGTCAATCTCGATGCGGGCGATCCGGCGGAGCAGCTTCGCAAGCTGACCGGGCACGGGCCCGACGTCGTGTTGGAGTGCGTCGGTCACGAGACGCCGTTCACGCAGGCGATCCAGGCCGTGCGCCCCGGCGGGACGGTCTCGTCCGTCGGCGTCTACGTCGAGCCGTCGATGGGATTTCCCGCGCGCGAGGCGTTTTTCAAGGACCTCACGCTCAAGATGGGCATCTGCAACGCGCGCAACTACATGACGACGCTGCAGGGGCTCGTGAAGCGCGGCAGGCTGAAGCCGGCGCGCATCGTCACCCACACGATGGCGCTCAGCGAGGCGCCTCGCGGGTACGCGATCTTCGACAAGAAGGAAGACCGCGCGATCAAGGTGATGCTGAAGCCGTGACCGAGCTGGTCGACGTCGCGATCGTCGGCGCCGGCATCATGGGCGTGAGCACGGCCTATCACCTGGCGCGGCTCGGCGCCGGGCGCATCGTCGTGCTGGAGCGCGACAGCGTGTGCTCGGGATCGACAGCGCTCGCGAGCGGCGGCATCCGCCACCAGTACGTCAACCGCCTCGGCATCGAGCTGACCACGCACAGCATCGCGACCTACGAGCGATTCGAGGAGGAATTCGGCGTCGACCCGAACTTCCGGCAGCACGGCTACCTCATCCTGATCTCGACGGAGGAGGCGCTTGCCGTGGCGCAGCGGAGCGCGGCCCTGCAGCGAAGCCTCGGTGTCGAGATCGAAGTGTTGGACGCCGATGCCACTCGTCGCCGGTTCCCGTACCTGCGCACCGACGACCTGCTGGGCGCGAGCTACACGCCGCGCGACGGCTACGCGGATCCGTACCTGTGCACGACCGGTATCGCCGCCCGTGCGCGCGAGCTCGGCGTCACCATCAAGCAGCAGACGGAAGTCCGCGGTTTCACGCGGAGCGGAAGTCGTGTCACCGGGGTCGTGACCGCCGGCGGAATCGTCGACGCCGGTGCCGTCGTCATCGCGACGGGTGCCTGGTCGGGAGTCGTGGGAGCGCTCGCGGGCGTCGACATCCCGGTCGTCCCGCACCGGCGCCACAAGTTCGTGACGGCACCCTTTCCCACGGACGTGATTCCCGCCGCCACGCCGTTCATCATCGATCCGCATCGCGGCATCTCGCTGCGCCGCGAGGGCGAAGGTGTCCTGCTTGGGATCGGCCGCCCCGAGGAGCCCGCGAGCTTCAGCACGGAGGTCGACCGGGGCCTCGAGGCGCTCGTGGTCGAGCGCGCGGTCCATCGCGTTCCCGCGCTGGCGGAGGCCAGACTGATGCGTGCGTGGGCGGGGCTCTACGAGATGACGCCGGACCAGACGGGCATCGTGAGCCGCGTGCCCGGCGCGGACGGCCTCTTCGTGATCGCCGGTTTCAGTGGGCACGGGTTCATGCACGGCCCGATCGCGGGCCGGCTCATGGCCGAGCTGATCCTCGGCGCGCGTCCCACGATGGACGTCACCCCGCTCGATCTGGCGCGCTTCGCCCGTGGCGAAGCGAACGTCGAGCCGCTCACGTTCGTGTGACGCCGTGACCGGCCCGGAGAAGAAGGAGGAGGAGCACAGCCACAACCCGGTCGTCCGCTACTTCAGGATGCTCGGCCCCGGGCTCATCACCGGGGCGTCCGACGACGATCCGGCCGGCATCGCGACGTATTCCATCGCGGGCGCCGCCTTCGGCTACCTCACGCTGTGGACGGCGCTCCTCACGCTGCCGCTCACCATCGCCGTCCAGCTCGTGTGCGCGCGCATCGGGCTCGTCTCCGGACGCGGGCTCGCCGGCGCGGTGCGGCGGCACTACCCGCGCGGGTTCCTTTATTTCGCCTGCCTGCTGCTGCTCGTCGCGAACGTCTTCAACATCTCCGCCGATCTGGCCGGCATGGCCGACGCCGTGGAGATGCTGACGGGCCTGCCGTCGCTGCCCTTCGTGGCGCTGTTCGGCGTGCTCGTCATCGCCGCGACCGTGTACACGCGCTACGCGACGTTCGCCCGCTACATGAAATGGCTCACCGCCATTCTCTTCGCGTACATCGTGACGGCGTTCCTCGTGCATCCGCAGTGGAGCGCGGCGCTGCGCGCGACGTTCGTCCCGCGCCTCAGCTGGGACCCGGAGTACGTCGGAACGGTCGTCGCGATCTTCGGCACCACGATCTCTCCCTATCTCTTCTTCTGGCAGGCCTCGCAGGAGGTGGAAGAGGAGCGTGCGCTGGGGCGAGTCACGGTGGCGGCGCGCCGGGGCGCCACCCCGCACGAGCTGCGTGACGCGTGCGTGGACGTCGTCACCGGCATCAGCTTTTCCAATCTGGTCTTCTACTTCATCATCCTGACCACGGCCGCGACGCTGCATCGCACGGGTCTGCATGGGATCACGTCGACGCGGGAGGCGGCCGAGGCGCTCCGCCCGCTCGCGGGCGACGGGGCGTACCTGCTCTTCACGATCGGGATCGTCGGCACTGGATTGCTCGCCATCCCCGTGCTGGCCGGCTCCGCCTCGTATGCCATCGCGGAGCTGTTCGGCTGGCGGTCCGGGCTGGACCTGCGGCCGCGCCAGGGCCGGCGCTTCTATCTCGTGCTGGCGGGCGCGGTGGCGGCGGGCATGGCGCTCGATCTGTTGCAGATGAACGCGGTCCGCATGCTGTTCCTCTCCGCGGTGCTCAATGGGCTCCTTGCACCGCCGCTGCTCGTCCTCGTGATGCTCGTCGGGGGCAACCGCAGCATCATGGGCAAGCACGTCAACCCGCGATGGCTCGACGTGCTCGGGTGGGCGGCGACCGCGCTGATGACCGCGGCGGCCGTCGCGCTCGGGATCTCGTCGGTCGGTTGAGGTCTAGGCCGGCGCGGCAGGCGGGGCGGATGCGGCGCTATGGTCGGCGCGCCTGCGTAGATGAGACGAGGCGAAGCCTCGTCTACATCGAGCCTGAAGCGACCGACCGTAGCGCCGCATCCGCCCCGCCTGCCGCGCCGGCCTAGACCGCCGCGCCCGCGTCGAAGCGCAGGCCCATCTTCGTCTTGAAGACTTCCAGCGCGTTCGGATCGATGGCCTCGATCTGCTTCGCGATGGCGGGCGGCAGCCCGATGTCGTTGCGGTCGTTGATGCCGCCCGTGATGACGGTGAGCAGCACGGCGTCCTGCCTCCCCACGTTTCGGAACCCGCGGTTGACGCCGGGCGGACACGAGAACGTGTCCCACTTGTTCAGCACGATCTTCTGGCCGCCGTCGTCGTTGAGGGAGAACTCGAGCGTGCCTTCCAGCACCGTGAAGGTCTCGAAGGTCTTCACGTGCGCGTGCAGGCACGGGCCCTGGCCCGGCGGCATGATCGAGATGAACATGGTGAGGCCGGCGGCGTTGTAGATCGGCGCGTCGTTGCCGAAGGCCGACTGCGTGCGCTCGAGCACCACGGGCATGAGCTTCCGCGCGAGGATGATGTCCTTCGCGGCCTGCGACACCGTCGTGTCGTTCTTCATGAACTCCATGGGCTGCAGAGTCTCGAAGCGGCCGGTGCGCGCTTCGATCTCGTCAGGCGTCATCTGAACGGTCTGCATAGGCTCTGTCCTCCTCGGTCGAGACTTAGTGGCGGCCTGGGGTGAGCGCGTCGTCGAGGATGTGCGGCAGCTTGGCCGGGGCACCTTCGCCGACGATCCGCGCGACGATCTCGCCCTTTTTGTCGATGACCACGGTGTAGGGTGTGCCCGTGAAGCCGTAGCGGTTGCCGATCCCGAGCTTGGGGTCGAGGGCGATCCCGTAGCCGGGTTTCTCGGCGCGCATGAAACGGCGGACGTCCGCGGCCGTGTCCTGGACGTGCAGCGCCAGAACTTCCACGCCACGCGGCCCGTAACGCTCGGTGAGGCGCGACAGCGCAGGCGATTCCTTCACGCACGGTTTGCAGTAGCTCGACTGGAAGCGCAGGATCACGACCTTCTTGCCGAGCGCGTTCCGCGAGTCGAACGTCCGCCCGTCGAGCAGTTTCACGCGGACGCTGGGAGCGGCGGGCGCGGCTTCGACGACCGGGCCCGCGGCGAGCAGGGCGAGGGAGAGGATGGCGGCGAGGTGTCTCACGTCGGCCATCATATAATGACCGCGTGAACGACCTCGAACGTGCGCTGAAGAAGATCATTCGCGGTGACGTACGCTTCGACGCCGGCTCGAAGCTCCTCTATTCCACCGACGCGTCGATGTACCAGGTGGAGCCCGTGGGCGTCGTCATCCCGCGCGACGCGGACGACGTGCAGGCGGCGCTCGAGCTGTCGCGCAAGCACGGCGTCGCGCTCCTGTCGCGCGGCGGGGGAACGTCGCTGACGGGGCAGACGGTCAACCACGCTCTCGTCCTCGACTTCTCCCGCTACATGAACAACGTCCTCGAGGTGAATCAGGAGGAGCACTGGGCGCGCGTGCAGCCCGGCGTGGTGCAGGACGAGCTGAACCACCTCGTGCGGCCGATGGGTCTCTTGTTCGGGCCCGACACATCCACGTCGAACCGCGCGACCGTGGGCGGCATGCTCGGCAACAACTCCGGGGGCTCGCATTCGATCGCGTACGGCCTCACGGTCGACCACGTCATCGAGATCACCGCGCTGCTGACCGACGGCAGCAAAGTCGTCTTCGGGGAGATCACGCCCACGGAGTTCGAGGCGAAGACGCGGCTTCACACGCTCGAGGGCGCGATCTATCTCGAAGTGGCGCGCATCCGCGACATGTATCGCGACGAGATCCGCGCCCGGTATCCGACGCAGTGGCGCCGCGTCGCCGGCTACAACCTGAACGAGCTGCTCGGCGTGTCGGTACGGCCGCATTCGCTCGCGGGCGGCGGCAACGCGCAGCCGCGGCCGCTCAGCATGGCGCGGCTGATCACCGGCTCCGAAGGCACGTTCGTCACGATCCTCGAGGCGAAGATGCGCCTGGTCGACCGGCCCAAGCGCACGGCGCTGGACGTCATCCACTTCAAGGACATCCAGGAAGCGCTCGAGTGCTCGCAGTCGATCCTGGAGACCGGCCCCTACGCGGTCGAGCTGACCGACAAGATGATCCTCGACCTCGCGCGCGGCAACATCACGCAGTCGAAGCGCATGGGGTTCGTGCAGGGGGACCCGGCCGCCATCCTCATCGTCGAGTACGCGGGGGACACCGAACAAGCGGTTCGCGCGAGCGTCGAGGAGCTGGAAGCGCGGCGGCAGCGCGAGCGCTTCGGCTATGCGACGAGCATCGTCATGGACCCGGCCGAGCAGCAGTCGATCTGGAAGCTGCGCAAGGCCGGTCTCGGGCTCCTCTTCGGTACGCACGGCGACGCGAAGCCGCTGGCGTTCGTGGAGGACACGGCCGTCGATCCGAAGCACCTCCCCAAGTTCGTCGCGCGCTTCCGGGAGATCTTCGCGAAGCACCAGGTCGACGGCGCCTACTACGGCCACTGCTCGGTCGGGTGCCTGCACATCCGCCCCGCCATCAACATCAAGACGGCGCGCGGCATCGAGCAGGTGAAGGCGATCGCGGATGAGATCACCGACCTCGTCGTGGAGTTCAACGGCACGATCTCCAGCGAGCATGGCGACGGCCGCGCGCGCAGCTCCTTCCTCGAGCGCATGTACGGGCCGCGCATCATGCAGGCGTTCCGCGAGCTCAAGCGCGCGTTCGACCCCGACAACCGGTTGAATCCCGGCAACATCGTGGCGGGTCCGCCCGTCACCGAACATCTCAGGTACGGCGCCACCTACAAGACGTGGGAGCCGATCACGCTGCTCGATTTTTCCGATCGTGGTGGATACGCGGCCGCCGTCGAGATGTGCAACGGGGTCGGGGAGTGCCGCAAGACGCTCGAGGGCACGATGTGCCCGTCGTACATGGCGACGAAGGACGAGGAGCATTCCACGCGCGGACGCGCCAACGCGCTCCGCGCCGTGCTGTCCGGCAAGCTGCCGCCGTCGGAATTCACGGGCAAGCGCCTCTACGAGGTGATGGACCTCTGCCTGGAATGCAAGGGCTGCAAGTCCGAGTGCCCGGCCAACGTCGACATGGCGAAGATGAAGTACGAGTTCCTGCACCACTACTACAAGGCGAACGGGCTGCCGCTGCGCAACCGGTTGTTCGGACATATCGCGAAGTGGAATGCGCGTGGCGCCCGGACGCCGGCCTTGGTCAACTGGGTCTCGAGCCTCGCGCCGAGCCGCTGGCTCATGGAGAAGGTGACGGGCATCGACCGTCGCCGTCCGCTGCCGGCGCTCGCGGCGGAGACGTTCACCGATTGGTTCAACAATCGTCGGGCGCAAGAGATCCAAACCCCCTCACGCGGTGACGTGGTGTTCTTCCACGACACGTTCATCACGTACAACGCGCCGCACATCGGGCAGGCGGCCGTGAAGCTGCTCGAGGCCGGCGGGTATCGCGTCGTCCTCGTCGATCGCAAGTGCTGCGGGCGGCCGCTCATCTCCAAGGGCATGCTCGAGGAAGCGCGCGAGCACTCGCGCTGGAACGTGGCGCAGCTCGCGCCGTACGCACGGCGCGGCGTGCCGATCGTCGGGCTCGAGCCTTCGTGCCTGCTCACGCTGCGTGACGAGAGCGTCGACCTCGTGCGCACGGACGACGCGCGCGCGGTGGCGAAGCAGAGCTTCCTCCTTGAGGAATTCCTGATGCGCGAGCGCGCGAAGGGGCTCGAGCTCCCGTTTGCCGGACCCCTAAGCCCCCGCAAGAAGGCGCTGCTCCACGGGCACTGTCACCAGAAGGCGATGGTGGGAACGGCGCCGACGGTCGCGGTGCTCACGTGGGCTGGCTACGAGGTGACCGAAGTGGACTCCGGTTGCTGTGGCATGGCGGGATCGTTCGGATTCGAGCGCGAGCACTACGACATCTCGATCTCGCTCGGCAATCGCCGGCTCGCGCCTGCCGTGAAGGCCGCGCCCGCCGACACGGTCGTCGTGGCTCCCGGCATCTCGTGCCGCCAACAGATCGAGCATCTCGCGGGGCGTCGCGCGAAACATCCCGCCGAAGTGCTCTGGGACGCGATCAAGTAGCCTCGCTCGTCAGCGTCGTCGTGGTCGTCCTCGCGGCCCTCGTCAAGGGCGCGATCGGCTTCGGCTTTCCCACCGTCAGTACCCCGCTCCTCGCGCTGTTCGTCGACGTGAAGGAAGCGGTCGTCCTCCTCATCCTCCCGAACATCGTCATGGACGCCGTGCAAGCTTCGCGGCGCGGCAGTCTCGTCGCGACGGCGCGTCGCTTCGCGGTGCTCGTCGCGTTCGGCGCCCTGGGCACGATGGTCGGCACGCGCCTGCTCATCCTGCTCTCCGCTCGGACGGCGACGATCTGGCTCGGGGCCACCGTGCTGACGTTCGTCGCCATCAACGTGAGCGGATGGGCGCCGCGCGTGCGGCCGGGATGGCGGTGGTGGCTCGAGCCGGTCATCGGCGTGATCGCGGGCGTGATCGGCGGCGTGACCAACGTGCCGGGTACGCCGCTCGTCATCTACTTCTATGCGCTCGGGCTCGAGAAGCACGAGTTCGTGCGCGCGGTGGCGGTGACGTTCGTGCTCTACAAGATCTTGCAATTCGGCGCTGTCACCTGGTACGGGCTCATGACGTGGCCGCTGCTCGGACTGTCGGCGCTGCTCTCGGTGGTCGCGCTCGGCGGATTTCGCGTCGGGCTGGCGGTCCAGGACCGCCTGGATCAGCGCACGTTCAACCGGTTCGTGCTGGGCTACCTGAGCCTGCTGGGCGCGTGGCTGATCGTCCGCGCGTTGACTGTCTGAAAGATTGGACGCTGACATGACGCCCGGATCGTGCGCACCATGCCGCAATGACTCGCGGAGGCTACAATGGGTGTCGTGAACGTCCTGCTGACCTACGCGGACTACGCATTGTTGCCGGACGACGGCAAGCGCTACGAGCTCCATGACGGGGTGCTGTCGGTGACCCCTGCGCCGGGGACGAGACACCAGCGCGTGCTCTTCCGCCTCGCCATGGCTTTGCATAGGCACGTGACGACGCACGCCTTGGGCGAAGTTGACATCGCACCGTTCGACGTCATCCTGAGCGACGTCAGCGTCGTGCAGCCCGACATTCTTTTCGCGGCGAGCGAGCGCTTTGCCGCATTCTCGGCGCGCGGCTTCGAAGGCGCGCCCACGCTGGCCGTCGAGGTGATCTCACCCTCGACGCCGCGGATCGACCGCCGTACGAAGCTCTCGCTCTACGCGAGGCACGCCGTGCCGTACTACTGGATCGTCGATCCGGAAGCGCGCACCATCGACGTCTATCGTTTGACGGCCCACGGCTACGAGGAGGCGGAACGTTTCTCCGGCGAGAGGCTCGAGGACTTGCCGCCGTTTCCCGGCCTCCGATTGGATCCCGCGGCGATCTGGGCGTAGAGCTTTCTGACGCGCGACACCGCCTGCACGAGCCCGCCGGGCAGCATCAGCACGATCGCGATGAACAGCGCGCCGAAGATGAGCAGGTGGATGTCGACCCAGCGCACCGCGAGGTATTCCTTCAGGACGACGTAGAGCACGGCGCCGAGTACCGGGCCTTGCAGGGTGCCGACGCCGCCGATGAACGTCATGAGCACGGCGTCGAACGTCCAGTGCGGGCTGAAGGGATGCGACGGGTAATAGCTGATGTGGTAGTAGGCGAAGAGCCCGCCCGCAGAT
>JBGOTH010000062.1:0-10478 GCA_041476345.1 Methylomirabilia bacterium | reverse complement strand
GCAGAAGCTGCAGGAGAGGACGCAGAGGTTGGTCGGCGTGATGTGGCGATTGATGACGAAGTAGACGCGATCGCCTTCGCGCGCCGTCTTCACGTGATCCGCCATGCGGCCGAGCCCGAGGAGATCGTCGGTGGCGAAGAGAACGCGCCCGTCGTCGCGGTCGAGCCGCGCCCGTCGCTGCACCTTCTCCCAGATGGGCTCGAGCCGCGAATCCACGAAGTGCATGGTCGGTGTGACTGTAGCGGCCCCACGCGGCGCGCGTCAAGATTCCCGGCTTCCGGGTAGGATGGCGCATGCTTGAGACGACGATCGCCGGCAGCCTCCCGAAGCCGTCCTGGCTCGCGACGCCCGAAATGCTGTGGGCGCCCTGGTCGCTTCCGCCCGAGCGCCTGGCCGAAGGCCAGCGTGACGCCGTGCTGCTCGCGCTCAAGGATCAGGAGGACGCGGGTATCGACGTCGTGACCGACGGCGAGCAGTCGCGCCAGCACTTCGTGCACGGCTTTCTCTCGCATCTCGGCGGGATCGATTTCACCAAGCGCGTCACGATCGGCATCCGTGCCGACCGGTACAAGGCCGAGGTGCCGACCGTCGTCGGCCCGATTCGGAGGATCGGCCCGGCGCACGCGGACGACGCCCGGTGGGCGCGCGGCCACACGCGGCGGCGCCTCAAATTCACGCTCCCGGGCCCGATGACCATCGTCGACACGATCGCCGACGAGCACTATCGCGATCGGCGTGCGCTGGCGTTCGCCTTCGCGCACGTGCTCAACGAAGAGGCGCGCGAGCTGGCCGCGCTCGGCGTCGACGTCGTGCAATTCGACGAGCCCGCGTTCAACGTCTATCTCGACGACGTCGAGTCGTGGGGCATCGACGCGCTGCACGCCGCGATCGACGGGCTCCGCTGCACGACCGCCGTCCACATCTGTTACGGCTACGGCATCAAGGCGAACATCGATTGGAAGGGCACGCTCGGCAGCGAATGGCGCCAATACGAGCGGACGTTCCCCCTCCTCGCGCGGAGCCGGATCGATCAGGTATCGCTGGAATGCGCGAATTCGCACGTGCCGCTGTCCCTGCTGCGCCTGCTCGAGGGGAAGGACGTGCTCGCGGGCGCGATCGACGTGGCGAGCCGCGCCGTGGAAACCCCGGAGCAGGTCGCGGCGACGATCCGCGCGATCCTCGAGCACGTCCCGCCGGAGCGCGTCCATCCCTGCACGAATTGCGGCATGGTCGTCCTGCCGCGCGCCGTCGCACGGGGAAAACTCGCGGCGCTCGCCGCGGGGGCCGCGATCGTGCGTGCTACGCTCTGACGAATGACTGCGCCTGCCCGCCGGTACTTCGAAGAGATCGAGATGGGCGAGGAGTACGTGTCGCCGGGACGGACGGTGACCGAGGCCGACATCGTCCTCTTCGCGGGCCTCTCCGGCGACTACAACGTCATCCACACCGACGCCGAGTTCATGAAGACGTCCATCTTTGGCGAGCGGATCGCGCACGGGCTGCTCGGGCTCGCCATTCAGTCAGGGCTCCTCACGCGGGCGATGCCGCCGTACGCCACCATCGCCTTCACCGGGCTCAAGTGGAAGTTCCGCACTCCCATCAAGATCGGCGACACCATTCACGTTCGCGGCAAGGTCATCGGCAAGGTGGAGTCGCCGGAGCCGGACCGCGGCGTGATCACGCTCGCCCGCACCGTGCTGAACCAGCGCGGTGAGGTCGTGCAAGAGGGCGAGACGGACCTCGTGGTCGAGCGGCGCCCCACCGCATGACGGGTGCCGCCATGCCCGCTCACACCTACTTCGAGGACGTCGAGGTCGGCGCCGAGCACGAGACGCCGGCGATGACGGTGACCGAGGCGCACGTCGCGCTCTACAGGGGTGTCACGGGCGATGCGCCGGCCGAGTCGGGCATCGCCCCCGAGATCCTCGTGCTCTGTCTGGCCACCGGACTCGGGTGGCGCCTCGAGCGTCCGCCGCTCGTCGTGCTCGCGTTCATGGGGATCGAGTGGAAGATCGTCCGGCCGCTGCGCGTCGGCGCGACGATCCGCGCCGTCTCGCGTACCGCCGTCAAGCGGGGCATGCGCGAGGGCGGGGTGGTGATGGAAGACCACTCGATCGTCGATCAGCACGGCGACGTGCTCCAGCAGGGACGCTTCAGCTTTCTCGTCGCCCGCCGTCCCGCCTGACGCGACGGCGCGCGCGACCGAAAGTTCGTCACGAATTCCCGGCGTGGTACGCTGGGGCGTCGAAATCGACAACACTCGTGACTGGGAGGGCGCTGATGGAAACACGTCGTCGGTTTATCAAGAAGGGCGCCACGCTCGTTGCCGGCGCTGCTGCCGCCACCGCCGCCGGCCCGACGGTGTTCACCCGTGACGCCCGCGCCGCCGGTCAGCTCAAGATCCTCCAGTGGAGTCACTTCGTTCCGGCCTACGACAAGTGGTTCGACCCGTTCGCCAAGGAGTGGGGCGCCAAGCACGGCGTCGAGGTGACGGTGGACCACGTCGGGTTCGCCGACGTCGTGCCCCGGGCGACGGCCGAAGTGGCGGCGCAGGCCGGCCACGACATCCACATGTTCCTCGGGCTGGCGAGCGCGTTCGAGGAGCACGTCATCGACCTCAAGGACGTGGTCGCCACCCTCGAGAAGAAGCACGGCAAGTCGGTCGAGCTCGCGCGGCGCTCCAGCTACAACCCGCACACGAAGAAGCAGTTCGCGCTCTCCGACATGTGGGTGCCCGATCCGGGCAACTACCACAAGGAGATCTGGTCGAAGATCGGCAAGCCGAACGGGCCGGTCACATATGACGACCTCGTGTGGGCGGCGCCCGAGATCAAGAAGGTCGCCCCGCAGATGCAGATTCCCATCGGGGTCGGCCTGAGCCAGGACATCGACTCGAACATGGCCGTGCGCAACATCCTCTGGTGCCACGGCGGCTCCATCCAGGACAAAGACAGCAACGTCGTCCTGAACTCGCCGGAGACGCTGGCCGCGCTGGAGTACGCGAAGAAGCTCTACTCGGTGGGCATGACGCAAGCCGTGCTGTCGTGGAACGCCGCGTCCAACAACCAGGCGTTCAACGCGCAGGAGACGGCGTACATCCTCAACTCGATCTCCGCGTACCGCACGGCGCAGGACAACAAGCTGCCCGTGCTGGAACACTACTTTTTCGTGCCCGCGCTCAAGGGCCCGAAGGCGACGCTGGCGTCCGAGCACGTGATGTCCGGCTACGTGGTCTGGAAGTTCTCCAAGAACCAGGACGTGGCGAAGGAATTCCTCGTGGCACTCGTGGACGCCTCGCGTGAATCGATGCTCGCCTCCAAGCTCTACAACTTCCCGTCGTTCTACGGCGCCGCGGCCGATCCCGGCACGGCGATGGCGAAGAAGGCGGAGTCGGGCGCCGCCTGGATCAACAAGCAGTGCAACGCGGATCCCTTCGGCTCCGTGCCGGCCGACAAGCTGGCGCTGCTCGCCAAGGCGTTGCCGTGGTCGACCAACCTCGGCTATCCGGGGTACGGCAATCCGGCCGAGGGTGAGATCTTCGACACCTACGTGATCACCGACATGTTCGCCAAGGCCGCTACAGGCGCGCTCACGCCCAAGGACGCGCTCGCGGAGGCGAACACGCGCTGCAAGCAGATCTTCGACAAGTGGCGCGGAAAGAAGATGGTCGCGGGCGGCGGCAAGGACAAGTAAACGGTAGCGGGGGCCAGCGTGGGCGCGTGCCTGCGCCGTGTCCCTCCGCAATCCGAACAGCAAGCCACGGATTGCTTGAGGGACACGGCGCAGGCACGCGCCCACGCTGGCCCCCGCGGCATTGACTTCGGTTGACCATCTCCACGACCGCCACCTCCACGACCACCACCGCTACGAACCGGGTCACGCATCCGGAACAGATTCGCCGGTCGGATCGGATTCTCGGCGTGCTCATGCTCGCGCCGACGCTCGTCTACATCGCGCTGCTCGTCGCGCTCCCGTTTCTTCTCGCGGTGTTCCTGAGTCTCACCAACTCGTCGGCGGGCAGCCTCGAGTTCTCGTTCGTCGGGTTGCAGAATTTCAGAAACGTGATCGCGAGCGCCGTGTTTCGGCGGGCGCTCGGGAACACGTTCGTCTTCACGGTCGTGTCGCAGTTCCTGGTGATCGTGCTCGGCAACATCCTGGCCCGCGCGCTCATGAAGAACTTCCGGGGCAAGTCGCTCGCGCGCTTCCTCATCCTCATGCCGTGGGCGGCGCCGATCTCGCTCGCCACGCTCGGGTGGCTCTGGATCTTCGACTCCACGTTCAGCGTGATCAACTGGGTGTTGAAGGTGAGCGGCTGGCTCGGGCCGGGGCAGTGGTACTACTGGCTCGGCGACCCCACGCTGGCCATGGCCGCCATCATCGTCATTCACGTGTGGCGGATGCTCCCGTTTTCCACGGTCATCATCCTCGCCGGGCTCACGTCGATCCCCAACGAAGTGCACGAGGCGGCGGATATCGACGGCGCCGGGTATTTCGCGAAGACGTTTCGCGTGACGATTCCGATGATGATGCCGATTCTCACGGTGGCCGTGCTGTTCGGCGCGGTGTTCACGTTCACGGACATGAGCGTCGTCTATCTGCTGACCCGCGGCGGCCCTTACAACTCCACGCACGTGCTGGCCAGCCTCGCGTTCCAAGACGGCGTCCTCGGTGGTGACGTCGGTCGCGGCGCGTCGATCGCCATCTTCCTGCTCCCGGTGCTGGTGGTGATGGCGATCCTGATGCTGCGGACGTCGCGGCGGGCGGAGGTCGTCTAAGGTGGGCTCGCGGGCCGCGCGCCGGGCGGCGGGCGTGCTGATCCACCGCGCGGTCATTCTCTTCTTCATCGTGTTCGCGATGTTCCCGTTCTACTGGATGATCGTCACGAGCTTCAAGCAGAACGCCGACCTCTACGTGGGCGCCACCAACGTTAAGCACAACCCCTTCATCTTCAATCTCCCTCCGGTGCTCGATCACGTGAAGATGCTGTTCTACCAGACGCTCTATCCGACGTGGCTCTTCAACACGCTATGGGTCGGGGTGGTGGTGGTCGCGGTGACCCTCGTGCTCGCCGTCCCCGCCGGCTACAGCCTCGCGCGGCTCACGGGAAAGTGGGGAGAGCGGCTCAGCATCGGTATCTTCCTCACGTACCTGGTACCGTCGACCCTGCTCTTCATCCCGTTCTCGCGCCTCGTGTCGCTGCTCGGGTTGCAGAACAGCTTGTGGTCGCTCGTCCTCATCTATCCGACCTTCACGGTGCCCTTCTGCACGTGGCTCCTGATGGGCTTCTTCAAGTCGCTCCCGAAAGAGTTGGAAGAATCCGCCATGGTCGACGGCTGCAGCCGCGTCGGCGCGATCTGGCGCATGGTGCTCCCGCTGTCGGTGCCGGGGCTGCTCACCGTGGTGATCTTCGCCCTCACGCTGGTCATCCAGGAGTTCGTGTACAGCCTGACGTTCATCTCATCCGTGCAGCGGATGACGGTCAGCGTCGGCGTGCCCGTCGCGCTCGTGCGCGGCGACGTCTACTACTGGGGGTCGCTCATGGCGGCCTGTCTCATCACGAGCGTGCCCATCGCGATCGTTTACAATCTCTTCCTCGACCGCTTCATCGCTGGATTCACGGTCGGGGCGGTGAAATAGGAGGACTGGATGGCCTTCGACCCTCGGCACAAGAGCAGGACGCTTCTGGACGGCACGGACCGCGCCGCCGCGCGCTCGTACTTCCGCGCGGTCGGCTTCACGGACGAGGACCTGAGCCGCCCGCTCGTGGGGGTGGCGCACTGCTGGATCGAGCTGACGCCGTGCAACGCGAACCATCGCAAGCTCGCGGAGAAGGTGAAGGAAGGCATCCGTGCCAACGGCGGCACGCCGATCGAGTTCAACACGATCTCCGTCACCGACGGCATCGCGATGGGGACCGAAGGCATGAAGGCGTCGCTGATCAGCCGCGACTGGATCGCGGATTCGGTGGAGCTGGTCACGCGCGGCCACCTGCTGGACGGACTCGTGACGCTCTCCGGCTGCGACAAGACGATCCCCGGGATGGTCATGGCGATGGCACGGCTCAACCTGCCGAGCGTCATGCTCTACGGCGGCTCGATCATGTACGGCGAGTACAAGGGCAAGCGGATGACCGTCCAGGACATCTTCGAGGCGATCGGTGCCCGGAACGCCGGCAAGATCGACGACCGCGAGCTGCACGCCATCGAGTGCGCGTCGTGCCCGGGCGAGGGCGCCTGCGGCGGGCAGTTCACCGCGAACACGATGTCGACCGCGTTCGCGATGCTCGGCGTTTCTCCGATGGGCTTCAACGACGTGCCGGCGCCGGACGTCCACAAGGCAGAGATCGCGTTCCAGACGGGCCGGCTCGCCATGGACGTGCTGCGCAAGGGGTTGACGCCGCGGCAGATCATCACGAAGAAATCGCTCCACAACGCCATCGCCGGCGTCATGGCGACCGGCGGCTCCACCAACGCCGTGCTGCACCTGCTGGCCATCGCCAAGGAGGCCGGAGTGAAGCTGACGATCGACGAGTTCGACCGCATCTCGCGCAAGACGCCGGTCCTCGCGGACATGAAGCCGTGGGGCAACTTCACGGCGCCCGAGATGTACGAGGCGGGCGGCATGGCGGTGGTGGCGAAGCGGCTGCTCGACGCCGGGCTGCTCCACGAGGGTGAGATGACGGTCACCGGCCGCACCATCGGCGAAGAAGCGCGGGCGGCGCGCGAGCTGCCGGGCCAGAAGGTGATCCGCCCGCTCAACGATCCTATCAAGGCCGAAGGCGGGCTCGTCATCCTGCGCGGCAATCTCGCGCCCGATGGGTGCGTGGCGAAGGTGTCCGGGCAGAAGCGCGACGTGCATCGTGGTCCCGCGCGCGTCTTCGAGCGCGAGGAGGACGCGTTCGCGGCGGTGAAGGCCGGAAAGATCAAGCCGAACGACGTGATCGTGATCCGGTGGGAAGGGCCGAAAGGCGGTCCCGGGATGCGCGAGATGCTGCACGTGACCGGCGCGATCCAGGGCGCCGGCCTCGGCGAGACCGTCGCGCTGATGACCGACGGGCGCTTCTCCGGCGCCACGCACGGCTTCATGGTCGGTCACATCGCGCCCGAAGCCGCCGACGGCGGTCCCATCGGCGCCCTCAAGACCGGCGACACCATCGTGATCGACATCAAGAAGCGCCGCCTCGACGTCGAGCTGTCCTTGGCCGAGATCAAGAAGCGCCTTCGCGCGGTGCGCCGCCCGAAGCCGCGTTACACCTCCGGCGTCATGGCGAAGTATGCGCGGCTGGTGTCGTCTGCTTCGGAAGGCGCCGTCACCGGCTGAGTTGCGGGCGGGGGCTGGCGGCGGCGTGGCGCGGGGTGGGTCACGCCTCCTGTCCTCGCCGAGATGAAGCTTCGCTTCGAGCCGATGACAACGCCAGCGCAATTGCAACCACCGCCCGGTGTGAGTCCGGTCTTTTGGCAGCTTCTCGTCTCCGAGCCGATCGCGGACTCCGTCGTGCTCGATGTCGGGACCGGAGATGGACGGATCGCGCTGGCGCTCGCGCCGCTCTGCCGGCGTGTCGTCGGCGTCGATCGCGACGTCGATGCCATTGGCGAGGCGCGGCGTCGCGTCACGGAGCTCGGCATCACCAACGTCGAGTTCGTCGTGGCGGACGCCGACGCGGTCGAGTACGGCTCGCTCGTCCCGGATGCGCCACGGCTCGTCACCGCGCATCTGTTCATGTCGGATCAGCTCGTCGAACGGAGTGCGCGCGTGTTGCCGCGCGGTGGGGTGCTCACGATGCTGGGCTTCCACGTCGACCACTGGCGCGAGACGGGCCGGCCTTCGCGCTTCGCATACGACGAGCCGCGAATGCGCCGGTTGCTCGCCACCCACGGCTTCGCCGTCGAGCATCTCGAGGTCGAGCGCGACGTGCAGACCGCCGGCTCCGTCGAGGAGGCACTCGCGGCCGCGATCGGGCTCGCGGAAAAGTGGAAGCTCGACGGACGATGGTTCCACTACGTCAGATTCCTCGAGGAGGGCGGTCGCACGCTCACGCGGAGCCACCTGGTCGTCAAGGCCAGGCGGACGTGAGCCTCGCGGGGCTCGCGCTGACCGGGGTCGTCAAGGCGCGGGCGCGCGAGCTGGGATTCGATCGCGTAGGCGTGGGCCCGGCCACGCCGCCTCCGCACGGGCCCGCGTTCGAGGCGTGGCTGGATGCCGGCTATGCGGGGACCATGGACTACCTCGCGCGCGGCCGTGCGGATCGTCTCGAGCCGGCGCGGCTGCTTGCCGGCGCACGAAGCGTGATCGCCGTGGCGCTGAGCTACAAACCACCGGCTGACGATCCCGGGTGGGACGGCGTCGCCAGCTACGCGCGCGGACGCGACTACCACGACGTGCTACGCGAGCGCCTCACGTCGCTGGCTGCGTTCACGAGAGAGGCGGCGCCGGGCGTTGCCACGCGGGTCGCCGTCGACACGAGCGCCGTCCTCGAGCGCGACCTCGCCGAGCGCGCGGGCCTCGGCTGGATCGGCAAGAACACGAACCTCCTCGCTCCGGATCTCGGGTCGCTCTTCTTCATCGGCATCGTGCTCACCACCGCCGATCTCGTCGCGGACGAGCGTCTTCCGGACCGATGCGGCACGTGTACCGCGTGCCTGGATGCCTGCCCGACGCGTGCCTTCCCGTCGCCGTACGTGCTGGATGCGCGTCGCTGCATCTCCTACCTCACGATCGAGCATCGGGGCGAGATCGACGAGGCGCTCCGTGGGGATCTGGGCGAATGGCTGTTCGGCTGCGACGTCTGCCAGGACGTGTGTCCGTGGAACGCGAAGGCGGCGGCGTCGAGGGAGCCGGCATTCCTGCCGACGGCGCCTCTCGAGCCGCCGTCCGCGTTGCTGGCGCTCACGCCGGAGGAGTTCCGCGCCCGCTTCCGCGGGAGCGCGATGACACGCACGAAGCGCGCGGGGCTGGCGCGCAACGCGGCGCTGCTCCTCGGCAATCGTGGAGCCGCCGACGGCGCCCCGAGCCTCACGCGTGCGCTCGACGACGCCGACGCGAGCGTGCGTGACGCGGCCGCGTGGGCCCTGCGCCGGATAAAGTAGCGCCGGCCCCTTGCTGTTTTCTCACGGGCGGCGTACAAGGTTGCGCGTCACATGACCTACATCGGCAAACCCATGCGGCGGCGGGAGGATCGCCCGCTCGTCACCGGCGCCGGCCGCTACGTCGACGATCTGCAGCTCCCCGGCCTCTGTCACGTCATCTTCGTGCGCAGTCCGCACGCGCATGCGCGGATCATGAGCGTGCGTCTCGACGCCGCGCGCAGCGCTCCGGGCGTGGTCGCCGTCGTGGCGGGCGCCGATGTCGCCCACCTCGGCTCGACGCCCGTGATGCGAGCGTTTCCGGACATGATCGTGCCGCGCGCGCCGCTGCTCGCCGCCGACGCGGTCCGCGCGCAGGGAACGCCCGTCGCGGCGGTCGTCGCGAACTCGGTGTACGCCGCCGCCGATGCCGCCGCGCTGGTCGACATCGAGTGGCAGGCGCTGCCGGGAGTCTCCGAACCAGACGCCGCGTTCGCCGCCGGCGCCCCGCAAGTCCATCCCGAGGCGCCGGGCAATCGCTGTTTGAGTCAGCGGTGGAAGACGGGCGCCGGCGCAGTGTCGAAGGGCAATGACGCTATATCCGTCATATCAGTGAAGCAGGCGCGCGTGGCCGGCGTGCCACTCGAGCCGCGCGCGGCGCTCGCACGATGGGAGGCGGTCACCGGCGAGATGACCGTCTGGATCTCGACGCAGAATCCGTTTCGGATCCGCGCGGAGATCGCCCGGATCGTGGGTCTCGACGAAGGCCGCGTGCGGGTGATCGCGCCGGATGTCGGCGGGGGCTTCGGCGTCAAGGGCGGCCCGTATCGGGACGAGATCCTGGTGGCCTGGCTGGCGTGGAAGCTCGGGCGGCCGGTGAAGTGGTTCTCCACGCGGACGGAGGACTTGCTCACCACGCATCACGGGCGTGGCGGCCACTGTGACGCCACGCTCACCGTGGACGCGCACGGGAAGATGGAGCGCCTCACGGCGCGTATCGTCTGCCCGGTCGGCGCCGATCTCTCCTTCAGCGCGGCCGTGAATCCTCGCAACCACGCGCGCTGTCTGCCCGGCGCCTACCTGCTCGATTCGGTCGACATCGACCTGACCGGTGTCTTCACGACGACGCCGCCGGTCGGTGCCTATCGCGGCGCCGGGCGTCCCGAGGGCACCTTCGTGATCGAGCGGCTGGTGGACGACGCCGCGCGTACGCTGGCCATCGACCCGCTGGAGCTGCGCCGCCGCAACGCGATTCCCTCGGACAAGTTTCCGTTTACCACCGCGACCGGCCAGAGCTACGACTCCGGCGACTACACGCTGCTGCTCGACGCGCTGGTGAAGGCCACCGACTACCACGCGCTGCGCGCGCGGATCCGGGAGCGCCGAGGGCGGGGCGAGATCGTCGGGCTCGGGGTG
>JBGOTH010000061.1:0-10501 GCA_041476345.1 Methylomirabilia bacterium | reverse complement strand
GACGGGATCGTTCGACCACGCGGTGATCTGGTTCTCGCGGCTGTTGACCGCCCACGTATAGCCCGAGCCCGACTCGGAGACCTGGAAGCCGAAGCCCGCGTTCGCGACCACGTTGATCCATGGCGCCGGCGTCCACCGCCCTTCAGCGAGGACCGTGACGTACTCTCGACCGCCGGCGGCAAAGCCGCCGAACCCATTGAAGAGCTCGAGAGCCGGCGGCGATTCCGCGGCGGCCGGCGTTGGCTTCGCGGCCTCCGGACGCCGGAGCAGCGCGACGGGTGCTATGTCGGGGCGCTGCGCGCGCGTGATCTGCTCGGCAAGCGTCCCGCGCCGGCTCGACAAGACCGCGCGCGCCACTACCAGCAGCACGTCGCGTTGCGCCGGCGTGACGCGATCCGCTCGGACGATATACACGTTCCCGAGGGGCTCGTAGCCCTCCTGGGGCCCTACCGACTGGCTCGTCCGAAGAAGCGTCTCCAGCAAGGACTGCAGATCCTGCACATAGGACGGCGCGCGCTCGTTCAGGATGACCAGATCGACCGCGAGGCGCTTCATCCGCCAGTACTCGTGCGCGCGCAGGAGCTGCCGCACGATGTCCACGTCTTCCGGCTCGTCGATCTGCACGAGCACGATCGGAAGATCGCCCGAGATCCCGTGCGCCCACAGGGCATCGACTCCTCCTGTGGGCCGTGCGAGCACGTCCGTGGAGGGCCGGAGCATTCGGTCCGAATAGAGGACGACGCGAGCGAGGCTCTGGAAGAGATGCGCTTCGTCAGGCCGCATGCCGAGGTGGTGCTGCTGGACCTGGGCCTGCGTCCACGCGAGCGTGGCGGCGCGATCGAACGTCGCCGTGTCGTGGTACTTCTCGGCGAGGTCGAGGGCGGCCGCGCGCGACGGCGCCACCAGCGTCGTGAACGTCACGCGGGCGGTCGCGCCCGGCGCAAGCCGAACGCGGCGCCGGAGACTCACGACCGGATCGAGCACGGCGCCGGCCGTATTGGAGAGCGGCCGGCCATCGAGCACCGACGCCGGGGTTCGGATCCCACGCCCGCGGCCGAGGAATCGCGCACGATCCGTCTCCCATTGCAGCTCGCCGACCGTCTCGCCCTCGACGATCACCACGTGGGCCAGCCAGACGGGAGTCTCGCCGCGCGACCGTCGCCGGCGGGTCGCCAGCAGGGTGTCCAGCTCGGGAGCGCACTCCGTGTGCACGCTCAGGTTGGAAAATGCCGGATGGGCGGCGTCCGCGGCCGGCGTCGCCAGCACGATCTCGGCGTAGGACGTGAGCTCGACGTCGCGCCGCTTCGTTCCGAGGTTCGTGAGCGAGACGCGGCGCACCTCCGCGTCGTCCTCCGGCGACACGATCACCTGCAACGTCGTGCCGATGGCGCGGTCGCGCCGAACGATCTCGACGTGATCCTCGGAGAACGTGACCGCATAGCTGTCGGGCTCGCGGCCGCACGGTTGGTAGCCGGCCGACCAGATCTCGCCGCCGTCCACGTCGCGCAGGAACACGTACGTGCCCCACGCGTCGCGCGTGACGTCTTCCCGCCACCGCGTGACGGCGAGCTCGCGCCAGCGGCTGTAGCCCGACCCCGCCGTCGTCACCATCACCGCATAGCGTCCGTTCGAGAGCAGCTGGGTACGCGGCATCGCGCTGTGCGGCGAGGTGAAGTGCCGCTCGACCGGCGGCGTGAACTCCCGCACGTCGCCGACCGCCTCCACCTCTTCCGCTCGCGGCCGGGCGACCGCCACGTCACGGGGCGTCCGTTCCTGCAGCAAGAGCTCGGTGGCCCGAACCATCGGCTCGGCATGGAAGCGCGCGCGCATCGCGCCGTCGTGGAGGGCGTTCGCGATCGCGACGAGCAGCATGCCCTGATGGTGCGCCATGTAGGCGCGGACGACGGCCACCTCGGTCCCGTCCGGCCGGCGGACGGCGGTGTAGTCGAGCGCCTCGTAGAAGCCGTAGGCGCCCGCGGCCCCGGCCGCCGCCAGGCGCCGGAAGTTTCGAACGGCCGCCGCCGGATCGATCATCGCGGCCAGTCCCGTCGCATAGGGCGCGATCACGACGTCCTCGCTGAGTCCCCGTCGCAGGCCGAGCCCGGGCACGCCGAAGTTCGAATACTGATAGGTCATCTCGAGATCCCGGACGTTGTAGGCCGACTCCGACACCCCCCACGGAACGCCGCGCTCGGCGCCGTACGCGATCTGCCGCTCCACGACGAGGCGTGCGGTCTGCTCGAGGAGGCTCCCCGCCGGCGCGCGCATGACGAGGCCGGGCATCAAGTACTCGAACATCGAGCCCGACCACGACACGAGCACCGAATCGAACGCCACCGGCGTGAGGGCGCGGCCCAGCCGAAACCAGTGCGCGACGGGGACGTCGCCTTTCGCGATCGCGACGAAGCTCGCGAGACGGGCTTCCGATGCGAGCAGGTCGTACCGGCCGGAGTCGAGACTGCCGTCGGTGACGCGGTACCCGATCGCCAGGAGCTTCCGCATGGGATCGAAGAGGAACCCGAAGTCCATGGCGGCGACCAGCGCCCGGGCGCCGCTGGCGAGCATCGTGAGCCGGCGCGTCAGCGGGTCCTGAGATTCGACGTCGCGCACGTGGCTGTCGACGGCCGCGTCCAGCGCCTCCGCCCACACGAGGAGCTCCGTCTGCGCGCTCGGAGGATCTTCGTCGGCGAACGCCCGCGCACCGTCCACGACGGCGCGCGCATGTCCCTTCAGCGCCGCGAGCCGCGAGGCCCAATCGGCCGCATCACCGAGCGGCGTCTGGACGGCCACGGTCGCAGCCTCGAGGGCCTCATCGAGCCGTTGGCGGGCGGCCGTGCGCGGCCACACATTGCTGATCGTCGCGAGACTCGACAGGCGGACGAGCAGGATGGTGTCTTCGATCCCGTCGAAGGCCGCGCGGGGAAGGACCGGGCGGTCGATCATCTCTTCGCACGCATGCGCGATCGCGATGAGATGACCGGCGAGGTTCCCGCTGTCGACCGACGACACGTACTTCGGGTCGAGCGGGCGGCGGTCGTTCGTGTCGTACCAGTTGTAGAAGTGACCGCGGTGGCGCTCGAGCGCATTCATCGTCTCGAAGGTGGCCTCGAGGCGCTCGACCGCGTCGAGCGTGCCGATCCAACCGAAATCGCGAGCGGTCACTGCGGACAGGAGGTAGAGGCCGATGTTCGTGGGCGACGTGCGATGCGCCACCACGGGGCTCGGGATCTCCTGGAAGTTGTCGGGGGGCAGGGCATGGTCGCCGGGGCCGACGAATGTCGTGAAGAACCGCCACGTCCGCCGCGCGATCAATCGGAGCGCCCGCGCGTCCGCCGCCGACAGGGGCTCGGTGGGCGCCGCGCTCCGCGGCATGCTGATCCAGCGCGCCACCGCGGGAGACGCGATCCACAGGAAGAGAAACGCCGACGCCGTCGGCCACGCCTCCGGACGGACCCAGGCGACGACCATCGACGCGGCAATGCCGAGCGCGACTCCGCCGCCCATGCGGCGGTAGAAGCCGCGAAGATCGAGGCGGAGGCCGGCTTTCGCCTGCGCCGCGGTCACCCATTCCAAGAGCCGGCGACGCGTGACGTACACGCGCACGAGCGTCCGCACGATCGCGTCGCCCATCAGCCACGCCTGATGCGCCAGCATCGTGATCGTGAGCGCGATCTGGGACGCGGCCAGCACGCCGTCGCGGAGAACCGCGCGGGCGTGGCTGCGCTTCGAAATGCCGCGGCGGTGCGGGATCACTCCGCCCAGCACCGGGACGAGCGAAGGCACGGCGATCGTCGCGAGGATGAACGCGCTCCACATCGCGGGCGACGTGTCCGGGATGGCCCAGGCGATCACGAGCGTGAGGAAGGCGGCCGGCGCCGACACCGTGCGACGGAGGTTGTCGAGCATCTTCCAGCGCCCGATCACGGGAATCCGCGTGCCGACGATCCACGGAAGCAGCTGCCAGTCGCCGCGCGCCCACCGGTGCTGCCGCGACGCGGCGACCCCGTAGTGGGACGGCGCGCTCTCGAACAGCTCGACGTCGGTCACGAGGCCCGCGCGCGCGAACACGCCCTCGAAGAGATCGTGGCTCAAGAGCGCGTTCTCCGGCACGCGCCCCGCCAGCGCCGTTTCGAACGCGTCCACGTCGTAGATGCCTTTGCCGGTATACGAGCCTTCGCCCCAGAGGTCCTGGTACACGTCCGACACCGCCGCCGCGTAGGGATCGACGCCCGCCGGGCCGGACGAGAGACGCTGGAAGAAGGAGCCCTCGCGGCCGGGGAGCGGCGGCGTCACGCGCGGCTGCAGCACGGCATAGCCTTCGACGACGCGCCGCTCGGTGGCATCGAGCTCCGGCCGGTTGAGCGGGTGCGCCATCGTGCCGACGAGCCGCTCGACGGCACCTCTGGGCAGCCGCGTGTCGGCGTCGAGCGTGATGACGTAGCGGATGCCGGCGGGCGTCGCATGTTCCTCGGCGGGCACGAAGCTCGTGTCCGTCGCCCCGCGCAGGAGGCGATTCAGCTCGTGGAGCTTGCCCCGCTTGCGCTCCCACCCCATCCACACCCGCTCGCCCGGGTTCCAGAGACGCCGGCGGTGGAAGAGAAAGAATCGTTCTCCGCCGTCCGCCGCGGCACCGTGACGACGGTTCAAGCGCGCGATCCCTTGCCGCGCCGCCGCCAGCGTGTCGTCGTCGCCAGGCACGCGGGCCTCCGGCGCATCCAGCCAGTCCGAGAGAACGGCGAAGCGGAGATCGCCGTCGGGATTCGCGAGGTAGTGCACTTCGAGGCGATCGATCTGCCTCTCGACGTCGGCGCCGTCGGTCAACAGCGTCGGCACCACGACCATGGTTCTCAGATGCGACGGCACGCCGTCGGGCAGCTCGAGCCGGGGCAGCACGGACGGCGTCACCAACGAGCTGACGCTTCGATTCAAGAGCGCGATCGCGAGGTCCGAAGCCGGGACGGCCGCGAGCAGCGCGAGCACGACCAGGCTCACCGGTCCAACGCCGGCGTACCACGTCGCGACGAGCGGCATGGCGAGCATGACGGCACTGAGGACGGCGATGGTTCCGAGATAGCCGGGCGTCGCCGCCGCCACGTAGGCACGGAGGAACCGGCGCACGAGCGGCACGCGATAACCGAGTGCCAGCTCGAAGGCGCCGCGCCCGGCGCCGACGAGATGAAAGCCGGGCTCTCTCCGCCGGTCGTCGGGCGCGTGCGCGGCGTCCGTGCGCGTCATGACCTGCCGCGCGACGTCCAGCTCCGCCCGGTCCGAGCCCCGCGCGAGCTCTTCGACCGCGTGCCGATAGGCATCGCGCGTGGCGAAGTCCATCGCGCCGTACCCGGGGCTGCTCAGCAGCACGCCGTCGACGAGGCTGACCGACTCGAAGAACTCCGCCCAGTCGAGGGCGGACATCAGGCTCATGCTGAGGATCACGTTACGCACGGTCACGTTCATCGCCGCCTGCCGCTGATGCTCCACACGGACGATGTCGTCGGAGGTCGTCCCCTGCGCTTCCAGCCGCCGGCCGAGCCAGAACAGCGCGGGGGTCACGGCGCGGTCCTGCTCCCGGAGCCGTTGGACGAGCTGCACCGCGAAGGCGGTGACGAGCGGGCCGCCCTCGAAGGCCTCGAGGCCGCTCGAGTCGGGCGTGACGACCTTGCCGCCCGGGCCGACGCCGAGCAGCTCGTCCGCGAGGGCATCGGCCTGATGGCGCGCCGCCCGCGCGCGCACGATGCTCTCCGCGAGGCGTCGAAGATTCTCGACGAGCACGATGCGCACGGTGATGGCCACGGCCCACAGCTCGCCGATGGTCAGCGGCTGCACACGCTGGTACGCGATGACGAATCGCCGGAGCAGCTCGGGGTCGAAGCGGCTGTCGGTATGGGCGACGAACGCCCACGCGATCCCGTAGACGCGCGGATAGCCGGCGAGCGGGCCCTCGAGCAGCTTCGGAAGCTTCCGGTAGAAGCCGGGCGGCAGGTCGTCACGGATCTCGCGCAGCTGCTCGTCGACGACGTGGAAGTTGTCGACGAGCCACTCCGCCGCCGGCGTGATCGCGCGCTCCTCTCGGATCGCCTCGGCGATGACGCGATACGACTCGCGGAGGACGCGGCCATTGTCATCGACGCGCGCCAGCAGGGGCGCGCCGCGGCCCGATGGCCCTCTGACAAGTTGGGCGACCGCAAGGCTCTCGGCGTGCTGCTCCAGGCGCTCGAGCCCGAAGAGCTCGGCGCGGATCGGAGGTTCCAGCGACTTCCGAACGATCAACATGCCGCCTAGCGCCGAGAGACCCGCCACCCGTTCCCGAAGATCACCGTGAACACGGCGAACATATTCAGCACGATTGGCATGATCTTTGTTTCGATTGCGTGGCTCGACACGGAGTACAGCGCCGTGCCGCCGACGATCAGCACGACGAGGACGAGGGTCGCGGGCGGCCACACGCGCCGCCACGCGCGTTGAAGTCCTTCACCGCGCTCGCTCTCGAGCCGCCTGTGGAGGACGACCCAGACCACGAACGCGACCACGATCAGCAGGGGCGCCCACCGGTGCCACCACAGGACCGCCGCGAGGATCACGAGCACGGCCGCGATTCGCCGCGCCGCGAGGGGGTTTCTCACGCTTTCAACCATAGCCCGCACGATGTTTCGGCCCCATTGGACCAAGGTCCAATACGGGTCGTCCGGTGCGACTGCTAGGGTGATCCCGATGCAGGATAAGATCGAGCGGGACGGACCCTCCTTCCGTTAGGAGGAGAGGAGGCAAGACATAGGCCCGATCGCCATCGGCGCCGCGATCCTGATCGTCGTCCAGGCGTCGCTGATCGCGCTGCTCCTGTACCGCGGTGCCGCTCGCCGATCGATGCGGGTCCAGCTCGAAGAGCGCCTCCGCTTCGAGATGCTCCTGACCCAGCTCTCCGCCGGCTTGATCCACGTCCCGGCCAGCGGTCTCGACAAGGCCCTCGAGCACGGGCTCGGCCAGGTCGTGGCATTCCTCGGCGCGGATCGCGGGGCGCTCGACGAGCACCGGAGCGGCGAGCCCAGAGCCCCCATCGCGTGGGCAGCGCCGGGCATCGAGGAGCTGCCGGAGATCATGGAAACCGGCAAATTCCCCTGGACGGCCTCGAGGCTCCGGGACGACGACGTCGTCCGGTTCTCCCGGACGGACGAGCTTCCGGCCGCGGCCGCGATCGATCGCGCCAGTTACGAGCGCATCGGCACGCGTTCGCACGTGTCGCTTCCGCTCCGCTCTGGTGGTCCCGTGCTCGGCGCGCTGTCCCTCGACGCCGTGCACGCCGAACGGGTCTGGTCGGACGAGCTGGTGGCGCGGCTACGCCTCCTGAGCGAAGCCTTCGCGAGCGCCCTCGAGCGGCGGCGCATGGAAGTCTCGCTCGCGGAGCGCCTGGCGTTCGAGAAGCTGCTGTCCTCCCTGTCGACGACGTTCAGCAACCTGTGGGCCGTCGATTTCGATCGCGAGATCGAACGGGGCCTTCGCCAGATCGTCGGGTTCCTCGATCTCGATCACGGCGGCCTGATCGAGTTCTCGCGCGACGGCCGGGCCTCCCACACGTGGACGATCGATCGAGGCATGACGGCGGAGGACATCCCGTGGATTACCGCTCGGATCCAACGCGGAGACGTCGTCGCCATTTCACGGATCGAGGACCTTCCTGACGAGGCGGTCGTGGATCGGCGCAGCTGTCTCGCCCACGGCATCAAGTCCAAGGTCGCCCTGCCGCTCCTCGTCGGTGGGGCCGTCGTGGGCGGCTTCGTGTTCGGCAGCGTCCGCAACAAGCGCGCACGGGAGCTGGACGAGCCGATCCAGGGACTCCGGCTCCTCGGGGAAGTGTTCGCCAACGCGCTCTCGCGCAAGCAGGTGGAGCTCGAGGCGCAGCGGCTCCGGCAAGAGCTGGCGCACATCGGCCGCGTCTCGGCCATGGGCGAGCTCACCGCGTCGCTGGCCCACGAGCTGAACCAGCCGCTGACGGCGATCCTCAACAACGCCCAGGTGGCGCAACGCTTCCTCGCGGCCGAGGTCGTGGACGTCGTGGAGATGCGCGAGATCCTGAACGACATCGTCGCGGACGACAAGCGCGCGGCCGACGTGATCCGGCGCCTGCGCCTCCTGCTCAAGAAGGGCGAGCTCGAGTACGTGTCGCTCGACCTCAACGAGATCGTGACCGAGGTGGCGCGGCTGATGATGAGTGATTCGGCCATCCGGAACGTCTCGATGCGGCTCGAGGCCGCCACCGATCTGCCGAGAGTGCGCGGCGACCGCGTCCAGCTGCAACAGGTGGTGCTGAACCTCGTCCTCAACGGCCTCGAGGCCATGCGCGAGCCGGGTCCCGGCGATCGGAATCTCCTCATCCGGACGTTCAGCGAGGGCGCAAACCTCGTCGGGGTCGCGGTGAAGGATGCGGGACCGGGGATCGGGGCGAAGGACGCGGACCACATCTTCGACGCGCTGTACACGACGAAGGCCGAGGGGCTCGGCATGGGGCTGGCCATCGCGCGCACCATCGTCGACGCGCATGACGGCCGGCTCACGGCCGCGAACAACGCGGACGGCGGGGCGAGGTTCCAGTTCACGCTCCCGGTGGAGAAGGCGGCCGCGAGATGAAGGCCGCGTCGCCGGTGTTCGTCGTGGACGACGATCCGTCCGTACGGAAGAGCCTGACGCGCGTGATGACGTCGGCGGGCTACCAGGTGGAGGCGTTCGCGTCGGCGCGAGACTTCTTGACGCGGGCGCCGTTCGTCGGACCGTGCTGCGTGATCCTCGACGTGCGGATGCCCGGCCTCACCGGGCTCGAGTTGCAGGAAGCGCTCGCGGGCGCGGGCCGCCGGGTCCCCATCGTTTTCATCACAGGCCACGGCGACATCTCGATGAGCGTGAAGGCGATGAAAGACGGAGCCGTCGATTTCCTCACCAAGCCGTTCGACGTCGACAGTCTCCTGGAGGCCGTGCAACGCGCCCTGACGAAGGACATCAAGGACCTGAACGAAGAGGGCCGGACCGCGGAAGTGCTCGAGCGTGTCAAGCTGCTGACCGCGCGCGAGACCGAGGTGTTCGCCCTCGTCGTGACCGGGATGCTGAACAAGCAGATCGCCGGCGAGCTGGGCATCGGCGAGAAGACGGTGAAGGTGCACCGCGCCCGGGTCATGGAGAAGATGCGGGCGGGATCCGTGGCCGAGCTCGTTCGCCTGGCCGACCGGGCCGGCGTCGTCGTGCCGCAGTCCAAGGTCCACTAGCCATCTTCTTCGATCATTCGACACGTCTGATCGGCAGCCGTGGCTCGCGTCGCTCCGCGGGGATTCGGTCGATCCCCGCGGCGGTTCGGTCCGCTCCTGATCGCCCCGAGCCACCGCCCGCTCGTGAGAGCGCGCGCCCGGCACCGCTGACGCGCGTTGCCGCCGTCCTCCGGACCGTTCTTGGCCGTCGCCACGCCGCGCCCGCGCCGCCGACTCAGGCACCTGTCCGTGTTCCGGACCCTGTCGATCCACCGTCCGGTGATTCGAACCTTGACCGCGGCGTCCGCGACATCCGCCAGACGGACCCGGGATTCGATCCGAGCAGGTTCGTCGGGTATGCGGGCATGGTGTTCCGTGCGGCGCAGAGCGCGTGGACGATCCGCGACATCGAGGCCGTGCGTGATCGAGTCACCCCGGAATTGCACGCCGCGCTGCAGGCGCAATGCGAGCGGTTGCAGAACGCCCGCCGGGTGAACCGGATCGAACAGATCGAGATCGCGGCGACGGTCACGGAAGCGTGGCAGGAGAGTGGTCGCGACTACGTGACGGCGCACATCAGCGGCTCGATCGTCGACTACACCGTGGACGAGGCGCGCGACAGTCTCGTCGACGGCTCGAAGACGATCCCGAGAGCCGTCGAGGAATTCTGGACGTTCGCGCGGCCGGCCGGCTTCAACTTCTGGATGCTGTCGGCGATCCAGATCTGACTGGCACGCCTAGAGGTTTTTGAAACGGTCGTTCAACTGCTGGATCCGCGCCCGTTCCTTCGCCTCGACGTCCAGCCGGATGGAGCGCTCGCGACTCGCTTCTTCGAGACTGAGGCGGTATCGCGCCTCCGCCGCGGCGATCCACGTGTCGATCGACTCGATCCACTGCTCGACCTGGCTTTCGTGGCACTTGAAGGTGGCCGAGGCCCGATCGAACACCAAGAGCTGCGGCGCCGCGACGCCGGAGACCCTCGCCGACATCTTGAAGAACTCCAGCCACTCACGCGCTGGGGTCGCGCTGAGCTGCACTTCCCACCGGCTTCCGTCCGCCGTCTGGGGCGCGGTCGTACGCTTGATGGCATCCATTTGCGTGAGCGGTGTCTGTGCCGTGCTGTCACTCATGACTGAAATGTAATCGACCGTCTTCCGGGCGTCAATTGGGCAGCTGAACCTTGACGGCTCTTGGCCGTCAATTGCTTCCTGAACCTTGACGGCTCTTGGCCGTCAATTGCTTCCTGAACCTTGACGGCTCTTGGCCGTCAATTG
>JBGOTH010000060.1:0-10508 GCA_041476345.1 Methylomirabilia bacterium | reverse complement strand
TGGATGCGCGCGTGCTCCGACATCACGGTGACCGGACTGCCGGCGATTTCGGTCCCCTGCGGCTTCACCGACGACGGATTGCCGGTCGGCATTCAGATCGTCGGGCGACATCAGGATGACTGGGGCGTGCTCCAGCTCGCGTACGCGTTCGAGCAGGCGACGGGCATCGGCACGCGCCGACCACCCGTCGCACGGTCATGATCGAGCGACCGCCGCTGGGCCTCGACCCGGCCGCGGCACGGGTCACGTGGACGGTGCTCGCGATCGTCGGGGCGCTCGCGCTCCTCTACGTGCTCCGGCACGTGCTCGTGCTGCTGGTGTTTTCGGTCTTCTTCGCCTACCTGATCATCCCGGCGGTGACCGCGGCACAACGATGGTTGCCGGGCATGCGCCAGCGAACGCGCGCGATCGCCTTCGTCTACGTCGTGCTGCTCGGCGGGCTTGCGCTCGCGGGTACCGCGATCGGACCACGAATCACCACCGAGGTGGGCGGCCTCGCCGAGCGCGTGCCCCAGGTCGCGCAGCAGATCAGCTCCGGCTCGATCGCCACGGGAACGCTCGAGCGCTTGGACGTGGGTCGGGAGACCATCCGCCGCATCGAGGCGACGCTGCGGTCGCACGCGGGCGAAGTCCTCACCTACGTGCAGGGCGCGGCGACAGCCGTGCTCAAGTGGCTGGGCGGCGCCTGGGTCATCGTGCTGATCCCGATCTTCGCGTTTTTCATCCTCAAGGACGGCGAGGCATTAATCGAGGGCGTGACCGATCTGATCGGATCCGGCCGCCGCCGGGAGCGCCTGGTGGCCATCGTCGAGGACCTGCACACCCTGCTCGGTGGATACATGCGCGCGCTGGTCCTGCTGTCGATGATCACGTTCGCCGTCTGGTCACTTGTTTTCTGGATGCTCGGTGTCCCCTACCCGATCGTCCTCGCCGTCATCGGCGGCCTCCTCGAAGTGATCCCGATGGTCGGCCCGGTCGCCGCCGCCATCATCGCGCTGACGGTGGCGGGCTACACCGGATACCAGCACATGCTTTGGCTCTTCGTCTTTGTCGTGGCGTGGCGTTTCATCCAGGACTACCTGACGAGCCCGATGATCATGGGGCGCGGCATCGAGATCCATCCGGCCTTCGTGATCGTCGGGGTCGTCGTGGGTGGCGAGCTCGCGGGGCCGATGGGAATGTTCCTCTCGATCCCCGTCATGGCCGGTCTCCGCGTCATCTGGCGCCACGCCGGTCCGAGGTAAACTGGCGGACGCAGCGAGACCTGACGCGCAAGGGGGATTCCCAACATGGCTTCGTCGACGAAGATTGCCCTCATCACCGGAGCGGGAAGCGGCATCGGCAAGGCCTCCGCACTCGCGCTCATGCGCGCCGGCTGGTCCGTCGTCCTCGCCGGCCGTCGCAAGGGATTGCTCGAGGACGTGGCGCGCGAAGGTCAGTCGACGGGCATGCGGACCCTCGTGGTCCCCACCGACGTGGCTGACGCCGTGGCGATCCGAAGTCTGTTCGCGCAGGCCAAGGCGGCTTTCGGACGACTGGACCTCCTCTTCAACAACGCCGGCATCGGTGCACCGGCCGTCCCCATGGAGGACCTGCCGTTCGAGAAGTGGAAGGCGGTCGTCGACACGAACCTCACGGGATGCTTCGTGTGCACGCAGGAAGCGATCAAGATCATGAAGGACCAGACGCCGCGCGGCGGGCGGATCATCAACAACGGGTCGATCTCCGCGCACGCGCCGCGACCGAACTCCGTCGCTTACACCTCGACCAAGCACGCCGTCACCGGGCTCACGAAGTCCACGTCGCTGGACGGCCGAAAATACGACATCGCGTGCGGCCAGATCGACGTCGGCAACGCGGAGACGCCGCTCGCGGCGCGGATGAAGGACGGTGTGCCCCAAGCGAACGGCTCGGTGGTTCCGGAGCCGTTGATGAACGTCGAGAACGTGGCGAACGCGGTGGTCTACATGGCGAGCCTTCCGCTCGACGCCAACGTCCAGTTCCTGACGGTCATGGCGACGAAGATGCCCTTCGTCGGCCGCGGGTAGCGCAGCGAGCTCAGCTGCGCGTGCGGAGCTTCGGGTCCCACGCGTCCCGCAGCGTGTCGCCGAAGAGGTTGAAGGCGAGCACGGCCAGGCTGATCGCGAGGCACGGAAAGATCGCGAGCCACGGCGCCTGCTCCATGAACGCGCGACCGTTGCCGCTCAGCATCAGTCCCCACGACGGAGTCGGCGGCTGCGTGCCCACGCCGAGGAAGCTGAGCGTCGCCTCGATGAGGATGGCGTTGCCGAGCCAGATCGACGCGATCACGAGGATGGGCGCCGTCACGTTCGGCAGGATGTGGCTCACGAGGATACGCGGCTGGCGGCAACCGATGGCCTCGGCCGCCTCCACGTAGCGGTTCTGCTTCGCCGACATCACGGCGCCCCGCACGATGCGCGAGTTGCCCGGGATGATCACCACGGCGATCGCGATCATCGCGTTGGTCGTGCTGGGCTTCAGCACGGAGACGATGGCCAGCGCGAGCACGAGGCCCGGGATCGCCTGCACCGCGTCCATCACCCGCTGGAGGACCATGTCGAGGCGTCCCTCCCAGTACCCGCCCACGAGGCCGACGACCATGCCGACCGCTGTCCCGATTCCGACCGCCAGGAGGCCGACCCACAGCGAGATCCGGCTGCCGTAGATGACGCGGCTCAGCACGTCGCGGCCGATGTCGTCGGTGCCGAACGGATGCGCCTGGCTCGGGGCCGCGAGGCGGATCCCGGGGTCCGCGTCGAGCGGATCGTACGGCGCAAGCACGTTGGCGAAGATCGCAGCGAGCACGATCACGGCGATGAGCGCCGCCGATATCGCCCCGAGGGGCTTGCGCCTGATCGTCGTCCAGAGCGCACGCAGGCGGTTGATCTCAATCGTGCCCTCAACCTCGGCGACGGGCGCGGCCATCACGCTCATCGGTATCGGATCCGTGGGTCGAGCCACGCGTACGTGAGATCGACGAGAAGGTTGAGCGTCACCAGCGTGGCGGCCACCAGCATGACGTTGGTCTGCACGATCGGATAGTCGCGGTATAGGATCGCCTCCACCGTCAGCCGCCCCATCCCCGGCAGCGCGAAGATCGACTCCACGACCACCGTCCCAGCGAGAAGCACACCCAGCTGGCCGCCCACGATGGTGACGACGGGGATCAGCGCGTTCTTGAGCGCGTGTTTGTAGACGACCACGCGTCCGCCCAGCCCCTTCGCCCACGCCGTCCGGACGTAGTCCTCCTTCAGGACTTCGAGCACCGTCGAGCGGGTCATCCGCATGGTGGCCGCCGACAGACGAAACCCGAGCACGGCGGCGGGAAGCAGGAACTGCTGGAGGTTCCTCCACGGGTCATCCCACACGCTCACGTAGCCGATGGGAGGGATCCAGTGGAACCAGATCGCCGCGAACGTGATGACGAGAGTGCCGAGCGCGAAATCCGGGAGCGAGAGACCGGAGACGGCGACCACGCGACCGATGTAGTCCGACGCCTGGTCCGGCCGCGTCGCCGACAGCACGCCGATCGGGACCGCGATGACGAGTCCCAGGATCAGCGCGAGCGTCGCCAACTCGAGGGTCACCGGGATCGCCTTCTTGAGCGCGACCGGAATCGGTTCGTTCGTGAAGATCGAGTCGCCCGGATTCAAGGTGACCATCTGCCACAGCCACAGGAGGTACTGCTCGTGATACGGGCGGTCGAGCCCGAGGTCGTTGCGGAGCTTCGCGAGCTGCTTCGCGTCGACGTTGCCGGACTCGCCCATGAGGACGAGCAGCGCGTCGCCCGGCATCACGCGCATGAGCGAGAACACGATCAGCGAGGACAGCAGGAGGACAGGGATCGCCATGAAGAGCCGCCGGAGCACGTACTTCTGCATACGATCCCGTCCTCGCCGCCTCGCTCCTACGCTGCCGTCACTTGTCCAGCCAGACCCGCGCGATGGCCGGCGACCCGTACCCGTCCGTGCGGCGCAGGGCGCCGGAGGCGGCGTTCCTCACGTATGGCTGGGAAATAACGAACCCGTTGTCGTAGGGCATCCACATCCGGAGCACCTGGTCGTACTCGCGGTCGACGATCTTCTTCGTCAGCGTGCGCTGGTCGGCGACGCTGTGCGTCTGCCGCAGCTTCACCGTCAGGTCGTCGATGACCGCGTCGTTGACGCGGAAGAAATTCTTCGGCGACTTCGAGTGCATGTAGTGATAGGTCCGCTCGTCGAGGCCGACCGCGTGGCCCGACTGGAATCCCCACGACATGCCGTCCCACTTGTTGTCCACGTAGCGCCCGTAGTACGTGGTGTAGTCGAGCTTGGTGATCTTCACGTCGATGTTGAGGTTCTTCTTGAGGTCCTGCTGCACGAGCTGCACCTGCGAGCTCATCTGCGGGAAGTACTCGTAGTAGAACAGCGTCGTCGGAAACCCGTTCGGGTGCCCGGCCTCCGCGAGGAGCTTCTTCGCCTCGGCCGGCTTGAACTGCCAGTACGGCCCGAGATCCTTCGCCGTCGGCGCCTTGTCCTGCACGTAGACCCACGGGACACCCCAGCCAAGGATGCCGTGGCCTTCGAACACCGTGTCCACCTGCCGCTGGCGATCGATCGCCATCGAGATGGCGCGACGCACCCGCACGTCGTTGAACGGCGGCTTGTCCTGCGCCAGCGCCACGCCGAACGGCGCCAACGTGTTGTGGTACGCCTGCACCTGCACGTTCGGATTGGTCTTGCGGACCGTCTCGACTTCGGACGGGCTCGCCACCCACAGGATGTCGCTCTGCCCCGAGCGAAACGCGGCGAGACGCGTGGCCGCGTCCGGCGTCGAGAGGATCGTGTACTGGTCGATGTACGGGCGGCCGCTGTCCCAGTAGTCCGGGTTCTTCTGCAGCACCACGCGGACCTTTCGGGTGTGCTCCTTCAGGATGTAGGGTCCGGTGCCGATCATGCGCTTCTTGAGGTCGCCGTCCTCCTCCATGACCTCGCGCGGGAAGATCACGGCGATGGGCTCGGCGAGGTCCTGCGGGAACAGCGTGTTGGGACTCTTGAGGTGGATGCGCAGCGTGTGCGGATCCGGCGTCTCCATCGCCTCGATTTCCTGGAACGTGAACGTCTGGACGCCCTCCTTCGCGTACGCCTCGTAACACCACTTGACGTCGGCGGCCGTGAGCTCGCGTCCCTTCAGCGGGGCCACGTTCTGCCACTTGACGCCCTTCCGCAGCTTGAAGGTCCAGATCCGCGCATCCGAGCTTCCCTGCCACGACTCCGCGAGGTCCCCCTTCAACGTCAAATCGCTCGGTCCGCTCGTCTCGTCGGCAAATGGGTGGCGGACAAGGCGGTTGTAGACGAGGCCGGCGAACTGGAAGGTGCCGATCGACTGCGTCACGCGGGGATCGATGACCGGCGGGTCCCACGAGGACGCGCGAGTGAGCGCGCCGCCCTTCTTCGGCGGCTTCGTGCTCGCCGGGATCCAATCGGGGTACGGCGAAGACGTCTGAGCGTGCGCGCGGCTACCGGTCCGGCCGACGGCGAGGGCCGTCATCCCGGCGGCGCTGAAGCCAAGGAACTGGCGTCGATTTACGCGGCGAGCCATCTTGGGTCTCCCTTCCCTACTGTCTGGTCATGATGAAGGAGCGAGCTCCACATCGGAGTACCCGCATTTTTGACAGGAAACAACAAATGTCAAGCGGATTCCGGAAACCCTGCTATTTTCGGGTCCATGGCGAACTTGATCGTCAAACGGCTCGAGGACACCGAAGTCGTGAAGTTCGGACCCGACGCGACCTATCAGCTGCTCATCGGCGACGACGCCGGCTCCACGCCGGTACGCGCCGGCATTCAGACGTCGCAACCGGGTTACGTCGCGCCGGCGCACGCGCACCCGTACATGGAAATCCTCCACGTGCTCGACGGCGTGGCCGAGGCGTGGATCGACGGGCGCGAAGCCGAGAAGGTCACGCTCCGCAAGGGCGACACCGTCGCGTTCCCGCCCGACGTGCCGCACAGCTTTCGCGTCGTCGGCAATGAGGTGTTGCGCACGCTCGGTACGCACGCCTCGCCGACACGCATTGCCGTCTACACGGACGGCAGGCGAACCGACGCGCAGGGGTACCGGACCAGCTAGGGCTTTCGCGCCGACAGGACGATCGCGCGCAACGGTGCGCGGACGGGATGATCGCCGAGCTGTGCCGCGACATTTTTCTCTACGGCCGCCCTGATGGCGCCGAGGGCATCGGGGCGACGCTCCATGATCGCGCCATAGATCGGATTGCCGTCGATCAGTCCCTTCACCGCATCGGCGGCCGACGGGCTCGTCCCCACCTTCTCCACGGTGACCGCTTCGACGTCGGCGAAGCCCGCGTCGTGAAGCCAACCGCGCACCGGACCGACATCGTGCAGGCTGAACGGCACCCTGTAGAACTGCGGAGGGTCCGACGCGAAGAACGTCGCGACGGTTTCGTGCGTGATGCGCGGCGCTGGATTGTGCTCGAGCGCGTCCCAGACGTTGAAAAGGTAGCGGCCGCCGCGCTTGAGCACCCGGAACGCTTCGCGAATGCCGCGCGGCTTGTCAGGGAAAAACATCAGCCCGAACTCGCACACGACCGCGTCGAACGACGCATCGTCGAACGGCAGGGCGGTCGCATCGGCCGGTCGCCATTCGACGCGCGATCCGCTCCCCATGCGCTGCTGCGCATACGCCATCATCGGCTCGTTGAGATCCGTGGCGACGAGTGTGCCTCCCTCACCGAGGCGCGCAGCCAGCCGCTCCGTCACGATTCCGGTTCCACACGCGGTCTCGAGCACGCGCATCCCGCGCGTCACGACGAGCCGCGTCACCAGATCATCTGCGTAGGGATGAAAAAACAGCGGACCGAGGTAGCGGTCGTAATTCTGCGGAATCGATCCGACGAACGCGGCATCTCGATCGGCCATCGTGCCCTCCTCGTCCGGCGGCACGCTGACATGCCGCGCCCCTACCGTCAAGGACGCTGTAGAATGCGCGCCGGAGGATCGCCACATGCGCTACGAAGTCGTCGAAGGCTGGGAGCAACTGCCGAAGGGTTACGAGCACCGTGACGTCGCGGGCGTCGCCGTCGACCTGGAGGATCGCGTCTTCCTGATCTGCCGCGGCGATCACCCGGTGATCCTGTACGACAATCGTGGCAAGTTCCTCGGCTCGTGGGGCGAAGGGCAGTTCACCTATCGCACCCATGGGATCACGGTCGGTCCGGATAACTCCGTCTACTGCACGGACGACGGCAACCATACCGTCCGCAAGTTCTCGCCGAGCGGCAAGCTGCTGATGACGCTCGGCACGATGAACAAGCCTTCCGACACCGGCTACGACGGCAAGGACACGAAGACCGCCACGCGTCCCGGGCCGCCGTTCAATCGGCCGACCAACCTTGCCGTTGGCCCGAAGGGCGATCTGTATGTTTCGGACGGCTACGGCAACTGCCGCGTGCACCAGTTCTCGCCGAGCGGCGAGCTGAAGCGCTCGTGGGGCGTGGCCGGTCAGGGCCCGGGCCAGTTCTTCCTCCCGCACGGCATCTCCGTGCACAAGGACGGGCGGGTGTTCGTGTGCGACCGCGAGAACGATCGGATCCAGATCTTCAGCCCCGACGGCGAGTATCTGAGCGAGTGGACCGACACGCGACGTCCGACGCATCTCGTGTTCGACAGTGAAGGGCGCGCGTACGTGTCAGAGCTCTGGTGGCAGCCGGGCCAGACGTCTTCGCGTTACGGCCCCGCCGGCAACAACCCCTCGGTCCGCTCAGGCCGTGCCAGCGTCTACGACGCCGACGGCCGCGTGCTCGCGCGGTGGGGCGGAGCCGATGCTGTCTCGGCGGGAAACTTCGCGGCGCCCCACGGGCTCGCGGTGGATTCGCGGCATGACGTGTACGTGAGCGAAGTCACGTGGACCTTCGCGGCGAGCCGCGGTCACGTGCCCGAGGGTACCCACGCGTTCCAGAAATTCGCGCTCAAGTGATCGACGTCAGAGCGTGATCTTCCGGCGCGCCAGCGCGCGCTTCCACTTGGTCGTCGCGTCGTCGTCGAACAGGACCGATTCATCGGCGGCGACGCTCACCCAGGCATCCGCGGCGATCTCGGCCTCGAGCTGATGTGCCCCCCACCCCGCATAGCCGAGCATGACGAGCGCATGTCGCGGCCCGGTGCCGCGGCCGATGGCCTCGACGATCGTGGTGGCGGTCGTCACGGCGATCCCGTCGGCGACGATCTGCGTGTCACGACCCGTCCACTCCGCCGTGTGAAGCACGAACCCCAGCGACAGCCCGACGGGACCGCCGTAGTGGAGGCGGATCGTCCCCGTGGCGCCGCTTCCGTCCCGGTTCAGGTCCTTCAGGAACTCGGCGACGGTGACTTGAGCCATCGGACGGTTCACGATCAATCCGAAAGCGCCCGTGGCGTCGTGGCGAATCATGTAGATCACGCTTTCGCGGAAGCGCGGATCGCTCATGCTCTCGCTGGCCACGAGCAATTGTCCGGCGAGGCTCGCGGCCTGGCCGATGCCGCTGCCCGTGAGGAGCAGCAGTAGCGCCGCGGCGAGCGATAGCCGGAGCCAGCGCAGCGTCATCTCACAGGAGCGGCTCGAGGGCGCGCCGTACTTCGGGGAGGATCTCGCGCGCCACGCGCGCCATGTAGCCCCGCTCGCCCTCGTCGGGCGTGGGCGGATTCGGAATCGGGTGGAGCACGACGTGATCGAAGTCCACGGGCGACGCGCTCAGCAGCATCACGAGCTGCTTGACGATGTCCGCCGGCCCTCCGCGCAGGGCGAACGCGTCGGCCGCGCTCGACGGCAGGAAGTCGACGACGCGGCCGCTCGCCAGAAGATCAGGCGCGTGGTGGAAGTCGGGCCACACCTTGTGGTCGTGCTTCAGCATCTCGGGGTCGGGACCATTCCACGTCAGGCCCGGTGGATCGAAGAGCTTCGGAGAATATTCGTAGTAGCCGGCCGCTATCGACTTCGCCATCGCCACGGCGGCGATCGGGTCGTCCACCAGGACGGTATGAAATACCGCGCCCAGCTTCACGCTCTCCGGCTTGCGCCCCGCGTCCGCGGCGCCCGCGCGAATCAGGTCGACCGACGTCTTGATGTTCGCCGGATGCGTGCCCACCCGGATGAAGACGCCGTCGGCCACACCGCCCGCCATGCGCAGCGTGCGCGGACCGCCCGCCGCGATCCAGATCGGCACCGGGCGATGGTGCGGGAGCCTCGCCGGGCGCGGCGCGCCAACTTCGACGGACTCGCCGTCGAGCAGCGCACGCATCAAACGCGTGCTGTCCTCCAGCTCCTTCACGCGCGCGGGCTTGAGCCCCGCGAGCCGCACCGCCGTATCGCCCACGCCCCAGCCGAGCACCACGCGGCCGGGCGCCAGCTCGTCGATCGTCGCGATGGACCCCGCGGTCACGCTGGGATGGCGATTGACCGGATTCGCGAGCAGCGTGCCGAGCGTGATCCGATCCGTGGCGCGCGCCGCCGCGGCGAGCAGGACGTACGTGTCGCGGCGACGGAGCTGGGAGTCCGGCTGCCAGGCGGCGTCCCAGCCGAGCGTTTCGGCGCGCTTGACGTCGGCGGCGAACGCGTCGACCGAGCGCGCGTCGAAGCGGTTCAGGCCGAAGCGCGGGATCGGCCGCGCCATCACGCCGTCCACGAGCGCGGGCCTTCGTCGTCGTAGCCGCACTGGTCGCACGCCGTGTAGTAGTGCATGGCCGGCGGCATCGCGACGGCGAGGCGCAGCGACAGCTCCGTCCCCATGTTCCGGATGTGATGCACGGTGCCGCGCGGCACCCACACGATGTCGTCCTTCTCGCCTTTCACGACGGTCCCGCCCGTCAGCTCCCACTCGAGGCGACCTCCGAGGATCACCCACCACTCGTCGAAGTCACGGTGCCAGTGTGGGCGGTTCCCTCCACCCGGAGGTGTCGCGATCAGGGTGACGAGCTGGCGTTCATCCGCGATGATCCGCTTCGACCACGGCGGCGGCCCCATCTGCGCGATCACATCCGCGATCCGCGTGTGGAGCACGTTGGGCCAGCTCGCATTCGCCGCGGTCGGCGGTGTCGGCCCGGTGACCAGGTGGCTGATGGCGATCGTGCTCACGCGCGCCCTCCCTTCAAGCCGAGCGTCTCCACGGCGTGCTCCATGCGTTCGAGGCTCTCGCTCAGCACCTCGGCGCGGAAGTCGAAGATCAGCTCGCTGACGCCGATCTTCTCGAATGTCGCGATGTCTTCACGGACCTGATCCGCGCTGCCGGTGAACGGCCGGCGGGTCACACCGGACGCGATCGGCTTGCCCACGTCGTAGAGCGGCGCCTTGTACGAGATCGTGAGCGTGCGAGGATCGCGGCCCTCCGCTTCGGTCAGTTTGGAGAGCTCGTCGAGCGACGCACGCAGCTCCGCCGGACCGAGCGGCACGGCGGGGTTGGCGCCGACGGGATGCCACCCGTCACCGAGCTTCGCCACTCGGCGGAGCGCCGC
>JBGOTH010000059.1:0-10528 GCA_041476345.1 Methylomirabilia bacterium | reverse complement strand
GCTCGCTCGGCCAACGCGCGTGGGAGGTGTGGGGGCGAGCGCAGGAGGCGCTGCGGCGCGGCGACTGGGCGCAGTACGGGGCCGAGCAGAAGCGCCTGGAGGAGGTCCTGCGCGCATTTGGCGAGACGGGCAAGCCGTGAGTGCGGAGACTGACGACGTCGCACGGCGCGTCGAAGGCATCGGGGGTTGGCTGACCCCACGCGAAGGACGCTTGCTCTATGACCTGGCCCGGCGCTGCACGGGTCGCGGCGTCATCGTCGAGATCGGATCGTGGAAGGGGAAGTCGACGATCTGGATGGCGAGCGGATCCCGACGCGGGGCCGGCGTGAAGGTCCACGCCATCGACCCGCACACGGCGGAGTCGGACAACCTCGCGACGCAAAGCGCGGGGCCGACGCTCGAGGAATTCACCCGCAACATCCGGAGCGCGGGGCTCGACGATCTGGTGGTTCCGCTCGTGACCACATCCGCCGAGGCCGCCGCTCATTTTTCGCACCCGGTCGAGCTGATCTTCATCGACGGAGCCCACGACTATGCGAACGTCGCGCTCGACCTCGATCTGTGGTTCTCCAAGGTGGTCGACGGCGGGACGATCGCGTTCCACGACACCGTGGCCTGGGAAGGACCGCGGCGATTGGTGGCCGAGCGCGTCTTCCGTGGAAGGTGGGCGCGCGGGGCGCGCTTCGTCGACTCCACGACCGTGGCGGAAAAAGTCGCCGGCAACTCGATCGGCGACCGCCTGCGCAATCGCTACGTGCTGGGCTTGAAGCAGATCGGCGACGCCGGGAGCCGGCTGCAGGCGCCCCCGATCGTCCGCGCGACCGGGCGTCGGATCCTCGAGCGCCTCTTCTAGCCTGGGTTATTCATGAGCGAGGCCGGGAGGCCGTCTACCCCGGTCCACCACCTTCACCTCAGCTGCGGATGTCGCCGGCACACTCCCGGCCTCGCTCATGAATAACCCAGGCTAGAAGAGGCGCTAGGTTCGGGCGCGAGCGAAGAGCGACAGCCCCAACCCCAGAAAGATGACGTTCGCCGTCCAGGCGGCGAGCAGGGGCGGCAGCAGATCGGCGCGGGCAAGCGCGACCGCGGCCTGGTGGACCACGATGTAGCCCACCATGATCACGATGGCAAGACCGATCCCGACGAGGCGCGTGGACCGCGGCGCTTGCAGCGCGAACGGGATCGCGACCAGCACCATCACGAGGTTCACGAGCGGGAAGGAGAGCTTGGCGTAGAGCTCGACCATGTACCGCTTGGCGTTGAAGCCCGCGGCTTCGAGCGTCCGGACGTACTCGCTCAGCTCCACGTAGCTCATCGCCGTGACCGACTTCTGGATCTGTGTGAAATCGCCGATGCGCTCGTCGAGGCTGAGCGCGGTGATGGCGAAGGGCACCGATTCGATCTTCCCGGCGCTCGTGACCTCGCGAAACGCGCCGTCTTTCATCTCCCACGCATCCGCCGTCCAATGCGCGCGCCGGGCGTCGAGCCGGCTCACGAGCCTGAAGTCCGGCGTCAGCTCGAGAATGGTGACGCCGTACATGTCGGACGTGCCGGGGGCAAGGAGCTCGACGCGATAGAAGCGCGTGTCCGCGCTTCTGAGCCACAAGCGCGTACGCGATTGCATGTGTCGTGGCAGCTGGCCGCGGATCTTGACACGATCCACTTCGTCGCCACGCTCGTTCAGCGCCGGCAGGACGAGCTCCTGGAAGACTCCCGCCGCCACGGCAACGCCGGCGCCGAGCAGGATGATCGGAGCGCTGACGCGGTAGAGGCTGATGCCGGCCGCCTTCAGTGCCGTGAGCTCCTGGTAGCGGGACATCGTGAGGAACAGGAAGAGCGTCGCCACCAGGACCACGATCGGCAGACCGTCGTGGAGCCAGGCGGGGAGTCGATAGGCGAAGTGCTCGAGGATGTAGACCAGCGGCGGCTTGATGCGGAGGAAGCGGTCGAGAGTCTGAGCGAGGTCGACGATGACGAACAATGCCGCCGCCGCCACGAGGCCGATCAGCATGAACGTGACGTGCTCACGGACGAGGTAGCGGTCGATGATGTGCGTGGAGTTGCGCGCCGGGCCTGCCTGGGACCGTTGTCCGGACGGCGCCGGCCGGCGTGACCGTGCCGAGATGCCGGCGAGCCGCCAGATCCATCGCGGACTCCGGAAACGGACGTCGCGAGCCACGAGGCCCATGAGGATGACGCCCACCGAGCCGAATGCGAGGTTCGGCGTCCAGATCGCGATCCACGCGGGGAGTCGTGTGCGCAGGGCGGCGCCTTCCAGCGTGGTGAGCAACAGATAGTACGACGTGAGAATGACGAGGCTGCCCACCAGCGCGATGGCGCGACCGCCGCGATGAGCGCGCACGGCGAGCGGAAAGCCGACCAGCGCGAATACCAGGGCCGCGAAGGGATAGGCGAAGCGCTTGTGCCATTCGACCTCGAATGTCACCCGCCGGAACGGCTGATCACGGAACGCCTCGATCTGGCCTTCGAGGTCGAGGAGCGAGAGGTCCTTCTCTGGTTTTTCGAAGCGCGACGCCCCTTTCAGTGGCGTATCGAGCGACAGGCTCATGTCGTAGATCCCGAACGTGGTATAGCGGTAGCGGCCTGCGGCGGCGGCGCCGCCGGGTGTCGCCTCCTCGAGCGGGAGTTTCGCGCCCGCCGTCTCGGCGGCCTCGCTCGGCGTCGGCGCCGCGGGTAGCACGTCGGCCTCGTTCACGGCGCCGTCGATCAGGCGCAGCGTGAGGCGCTGGTTCACCTCGTCGGCCAGCAGGCGCCCCTCGCGCGCCGTGATGATCCGCGTGAGCCCCGGATCGCGCTCGTCCGACACGAGCACACCGCGCAGCGCGACGCGCGAGGCGCTGATCTCCTGCGGGTAGATGACGATGTCTCCGAAGTCGGCGTTGAAGACACGCTCCTTGAGCCCGCTGGATGCGCGCGCCTGGAGGATCTTGAACAGCTGAGCCTGAAACTCACGGTTGGCGGGCGGGCCGACCACGATTGTGAGGAGGCCCGTGGCGATCGCCACGGCGATGGCCGACGCAAGGACCGGGCTGAAGAGACGTAACGGCCCGATGCCCGATGCCTGGAAGGCCACGATCTCGAGGTCGCCGGCGAGCCGTCCACCCGCGAGGAGCACCGCCACCAGCAGTGCCATCGGCAAGGTGAGCGCCAGGAACGACGGCAGCATGAACGCGAGCAGCTGCATCACGAGGTGCAACGGCACACCCTTCGTGATCACGAGGTCGGTAAGGTTGTAGATGCGGTCGATCAGCAGGAAGAACGTGAAGAGCGCCCCGCTCAGCCAGAAGGGCGCCTGCATCTCGCGCAGGATGTAGCGGTCGATGACCGAAACGAGGCGCAGCATCGAGGAATCTTTCGCCTGTTGTACCATAGCCCCGTGTCACCCAGACCGCTCGGCGTGACGCGGAGTTACCGCTCCGCGGCCGCCCTCGCCGGCGCCATCCTCGCGGTCGCCGCCAGCGCCGCCGCGGGGCCTCGTCCGGATCGGCTCGAACGCTTCCGGGAGCTCGCTTCGGACCGCCTCAGCGCGGCTCAGGTCCTCGATGCGCGCCTCGCGGCCGAGGCATACCGAGAAGCGTACGCGCTGCTCGACGGGGAGATCGTGGAGAACCTCGCCTCCGGCAGCGTCTTCGCGTCGCCCGCGTTCCTGCAGGACCGGCTCGACGGCTTCAGCGACGCGTGGGGAGGAGCCGCCGTCCGCATCATGCGGCTCGGCACGCTCACGGTCGGCGTGTTTCAGCTCGGCGATCACACGCTCGGCAACAGCGTCCGCGTGTACGGCGGCTCGCGGAACCAAGCGGCGTTGTTGACGGCCTTCGCGCGCGAAGGTCGCCCCACCGTCCATCTGTTGCCGGCGCCCGCCGGAGGGATTCAGTTTCTCGTTGCGTGGGACGGCATGGCGTCCGAGCGCGGCAATCGACCCGTTCAGCTCGAGGTAGCGCGGCAGCAGGACGACGGCGTGCGGGTCGTGTGGACGACGAGGGCCGTCTATCCCGACGGTCTCGTCGCTCGCTCGTATTCGGTTCGCGGCCGGGACCTTCGCGTCCGATACGAGCTCCACTATGCCGGCTGGGTTCCGGGCTGCGAGGGCCAGACCGAGCAGGAGGACGTCTACCGTCTCACGGTGGGGACCGGCACCTACGCGCGCGTCACGCAGCGACGGTACGAGGCGTGGCATCGCGACGTGCGCGCCTCCGCGGCGCGGCTCTTCGCAGCACTCGCGGGCGGCGACCGCCAGGCCGTCGCCGGGCTCGTGCCTGACGTCCGTGTGCGTGACCGTCTTCCCCCGCGTCTCGAGCCCGAGCCCGTCTGCGACGCGACGAGCGGGCGGGGCAGCGCGCCGGTGTCGATCGCCGCGAGTGACGGTCACGGCGCGCCCTGGAACCTGACCTTCCGGCGCGCGGGCGCCGGATGGCGCGTCACCGCGGTGTCGCCGGTGGTTCCATGAGCGAAGGAGCGATGTCGATCGCCGACCGCTACGAGCCGGCGGCGGTCGAAGCGCGCTGGTATCCCGAGTGGGAGAAGCGCGGCTACTTCCACACGGAGGCCGACCGCCCGGGCCCGGCGTACTGCATCGTCATCCCGCCGCCGAACGTGACGGGCTCGCTCCACATGGGGCACGCGCTCGTCAACACGCTGCAGGACATCATGATCCGCATGAAGCGGATGGATGGCTTCAACACGCTCTGGATGCCCGGCACCGACCATGCGGGCATCGCAACGCAGTACATGGTGGAGCGGCAGCTCGCGAGCGAGGGCCGGACGAAGGAAGATCTCGGCCGCGCCGCCTTCCAAGCGCGGGTCTGGCGCTGGAAGGAACAGTACGGCGGCACGATCATCCGGCAGCTCCGGCGTCTCGGCGCCTCATGCGACTGGCAGCGCGAGCGATTCACGATGGACGAGGGCCTGTCGCGCGCGGTCCGCGAGACCTTCGTGCGGTTGTACGACGAAGGCCTGATCTATCGCGACGACTACATCGTCAACTGGTGCCCGCGGTGCCAGACGGTGCTCGCCGACCTGGAAGTAGAGCGCGAGGAGCGCGACGCGGAATTCGTCTACATCACGTACGGTCCGCTCGTGCTCGGCACCGTGCGCCCGGAGACGAAGCTCGGCGATACCGGCCTGGCCGTCCATCCCGGCGACGCGCGCTACACGCAGTACGTCGGCCAGACGCTCGACATCCCGTCCGTCGACGGCAACATCCTCGTGAAAGTCGTCGCCGACGAGGCCGTCGATCCGGACTTCGGGACCGGCGTGATCAAGGTGACGCCCGGCCACGATCCCGTCGACTTCGAGATCGGGCGTCGTCACGGCTTGCCCGTGCGCACGGTGATCGGGTTCGACGGCAAGATGACCGCGGCGGCGGGCAAGTACGCGGGGCTCGACCGCTTCGAGTGCCGAAAGAAGATCGTGGAGGACATGCAGGCGCTCGGCTTGATCGACCGCATCGAGCCGTATCGCCATGCGGTCGGTCTCTGCTACCGCTGCAAGACGGTGGTGGAGCCGCTCGTCTCGAAGCAGTGGTACGTGCAGGTCAAGCCGCTCGCCGACGCCGCCGATGCCGCGGTGCACGACGGCCGCATCACGATCCTGCCGCCGCACTGGGCGAAGGTGTTTCACCAGTGGATGGAGAATATCCGGCCGTGGTGCATCTCGCGCCAGCTCTGGTGGGGCCACCGGATTCCCGTGTGGTACTGCGACGCGGATGAGAAGGTCTTCGTGTCGCGGACGGATCTTGGCGCGTGCCCGTCGTGCGGCGGCGCCCTTCGTCAGGACGAGGATGTGCTCGACACGTGGTTCTCGTCAGGGCTGTGGCCCTTCTCCACGCTCGGATGGCCGGACGACACGCCGGAGCTCCGCACGTTCTACCCGACGGCGGTGCTCATCACCGGCTACGACATCCTGCTTTTCTGGGTGGTGCGGATGGCCATGCTCGGCCTGCACCTGGTGGGGGAGGTGCCGTTCCGCGACGTGTACCTGCACACGCTCGTCCGGGATCCTGAAGGCCAGAAGATGTCGAAGACGAAGGGCAACGTCGTCGACCCGCTCGACCTGCTCGACAAGTACGGGACCGACGCGCTGCGGTTCATGCTGGCGTCGATGGTCCTGCCGGGCGCCCGCGACATCCGCATCTCGGAGGAACGGCTCGAAGGCGCCAGAAACTTCGCCAACAAGCTGTGGAACGCCGCGCGCCTCGTGCTCTCGAACCTGGAGGGCTACGACCCGCGTGCCGGTGCGGCGGCCGCCGACAGCGTGACCGATCGATGGATCCGACGGCGCCTTGCCATCACGGTGGCCGAGGTGCGTGACGCCCTCGAGCGATATCGCTTCAACGACGCGGCGTCCGTGCTCTACCAGTTCGTGTGGAGCGACTACTGCGACTGGTATCTCGAGATCGCGAAGCGCTCGCTCTACCGGCCCGAGAGCCCCGCCGCGCGCCAGGCGACCCAGATCACGCTCGTCACGGTGCTCGAGGAGACGCTGCGTCTTCTGCATCCGCTCATGCCGTTCATCACCGAAGAGATCTGGCAACGGCTGCCGCACGAGGGCGACTCGATCATGGTGGCCTCGTATCCGACGGCCGTCGTGTTGCCCACCGACGAAGCCGTCGACCGCTTCGTCGCGCTCGCGATGGGCGCGGTAAGCGCCATTCGTAACATCCGTGGCGAGATGCGGATCAGCCCCGGCACGACGCTGAGCGTCACGATTCGCCCCACGGCGGCCGATGCGGCGGTGCTCGCCGAGCACCGCACGCTCATCGAGGCGCTCGGCCGCGCTGCCATCGTCGTGGATCCCGCCGCCACGCGGCCGAAAGGCTCGGCGCTCGGCATCGTCGGAGCTTCCGAGCTCTTCGTCGATCTCGCCGGCGTGATCGACGTAGGAGCCGAGCGGCAGCGCTTGCAGAAAGAGATCAAGCGCGTCGGCGACGCGATGGGCTTTACCCGAACGAAGCTTGGCCGCCCCGAGTTCGTGGAGCGGGCGCCCGCGGACATCGTGGACAAAGAGCGCGAGAAGCTCGCGGAACACGAGGCGCTTCACGCCAAGCTGATCGCCAGCCTGGGCTGGCTGAGTGAGTAGCCTCTGATCGTCCGGCTGGCCTCCGTCGAGTCGACGCAAGCTCACGCGGCGTCGCTCGCCGCGAGCGGGGCCGCCGACGGAACCGCCGTCGTGGCCGAAACGCAGACGCGGGGCAGGGGGCGGCGGGGGCGCATCTGGCACGACGCTCCCGGCGCGAGCCTCCTCGCATCGGTGATCCTGCGGTCGTCCCTCCCGACCGCGCGGATTCCCACACTGTCGCTCGCCGCGGGCGTTGCCGTCGCCGAGGCGATCATCGCGTCCAGCGGCGTGCCGGCGCGACTCAAATGGCCGAACGACGTCCTGGTCGCCGGACGCAAGATCGCGGGTATCCTCCTGGAGCGCACCGGTGACGTCGTGATCATCGGGGTCGGCGTGAACGTGTCGCAGCGCGAGTTCCCGGGCGAGCTCGCGTCGCGGGCGACGTCGATCGCGCTCGAGGGAGGCCTGTGCGATCCCGAGACTCTCCTCGCAGCAGTGCTCGAGACCGTCGCGCGTTGGCGCGATCGCCTGGAGCGCGACGGGTTCGAGCCGTTGCGTGCGCGATGGATGGAGCTCAGCGCGATGGTCGGGCAGCGCGTCAGCGTCGACGGCGTTGTCGGCACCGCGCTTGGGCTCGACGACGAGGGCGCGCTTCTGATCGAAACGGGCACCGGCTCCGCACGCATTTTCGCGGGGGACGTGGAGCCCGCCGCCGGTTGACACCTTTCCGGCGCCGCGACTATACTGCACGAAATCTGGTATACCGAGCGTCGGCGATCCCTACATCTAGACTTGGGCGAAGGTCCTTAGGAGGCTGATCGATGGGCATGTGGGTCGGGCGCGGACGGAAAGCGCGGGCGGCGTACGGGTTCGATGACATCGCTCTGGTGCCGGGCGTGCTGACGGTCAATCCCAATGAAGTCGACATCTCGTGGGATCTCTGCGGCCGGCGCTTCGACATTCCGATCATCGCAGCCGCTATGGACGGCGTGGTGGGCCCGAAGCTCGCGATCGAGATGGGACGGCTCGGCGGTCTCGCCGTTCTGAACCTCGAGGGGATCTTCGCCCGCTACGAGCGGCCCGAGGAAGTGCTCGACCGCATCGTCTCCGCCAGCCCCGAGGAAGCGACCAAGATCATCCAATCGATCTATGGCGAGCCGATCAAGGAGGATTTGATCCACCGCCGGATCGAGGCGATCAAGAAGGGGGGCGGCACGGTCGCCGTCTCCTCGATTCCGCAGCGTGCCGAGCGCTTCGGTCAGATCGCGCAGGAGGCGGGCGCGGACATCTTCGTGGTGCAGTCCACGGTCACCACGGCGCGCCACATTGCCACCGAGTACCCACCGGTCGACCTCCGCAAGCTGAAGAAGTCGCTCGCGATCCCGCTGATCATCGGCAACGTGGTCACCTACGAGGCGTGCCTGGAGCTGATGGAGTGCGGCGTGGATGCACTCCTCATCGGCGTCGGCCCCGGGGCCGCGTGCACGAGCCGCGAGGTGCTGGGTCTCGGGGTTCCGCAAGTGACGGCGACGGCGGACTCCGCCGCCGCGCGCGACTTCTACTACAAGCAGACCGGCCGCTACGTTTCGATCATCACCGACGGGGGCATGACCACGGGCGGTGACGTCTGCAAAGCGCTCGCCTCGGGCGCCGATGCGGTCATGATCGGCTCCGCGTTCGCGCGCTCCACCGAGGCACCAGGCCGTGGGTTCCACTGGGGCATGGCCACGCCGCACGTGAACCTGCCGCGCGGCACGCGCATTCGCGTCGGTGTCGCCGGCTCGCTGGAGCAGATTCTCTTCGGTCCGGCGTTCACCGAGGACGGCACGCTGAACCTCGTCGGAGCGATCCGAACCTGCATGGGATCCGTCGGGGCGCAGAGTATCCGCGAGCTCCAGCAGACGGAGCTGATCATCGCGCCGGCGATGAAGACGGAGGGCAAGGTCTTCCAGCAGGCGCAAAAGCTCGGACGCCTCCGCTAGGGCGGGGCGTGGACGCCATCGACAAGATCGCGGTCCTGGACTTCGGAGGTCAGTACACCCAGTTGATCGCTCGTCGTATCCGGGAGCTCGGCGTGTACTCGGAGATCTTCCCGTGCACGCAGTTGCCGGACGGTCTGCTCACCGGCGCCTACAAGGGCATCGTGCTGTCCGGTGGTCCGAACAGCGTCTACGGCGATCAAGCGCCGCTCCCGACGAAAGAGATCTTCGAGGCCGGTGTTCCCGTCCTCGGAATTTGCTACGGGATGCAGGCGATGGCCTACATCCTGGGCGGTGACGTCGTGCCGTCGGATCGCCGCGAATACGGCAAGGCCAGTGTCCATCTGACTGGCACGAGCCGGCTCCTGGAGGGCGTGAAGGCGGAGGACGCGGGCCGCGTCACCGTGTGGATGAGCCATGGGGACAGCGTGCTCAAGCCGCCGCCCGGCTTCACGGCGCTCGGTGCGACCACGAACTGCCCGGTGGCGGCCATGGCCGACGACGCGCGCAAGCTCTACGCGGTCCAGTTCCACCCCGAGGTCGCGCACACGCCACAGGGCCGGCGGGTGTTCGAGAACTTCCTCGACATCTGCGGGGCGAGTCGCACGTGGTCGATGGCGTCGTTCATCGACGACACGGTCGCCGCGGTGCGGGCAAAGGTCGGTGGCGATCGCGTGCTGTGTGCGCTCTCGGGTGGCGTCGATTCGTCCGTGGTGGCCGTGCTCATCCATCAGGCGATCGGCGACCAGCTCACGTGCGTCTTCGTCGACAACGGCCTGCTCCGCAAGGGTGAGGCCGAAGCCGTCGTGCGCACGTTTCGGGACACCTTCAAGATCAACCTGATTCATGTCGACGCATCCAGGCGTTTTCTCTCGATATTGAGCGGCGTCACGGACCCGGAGATCAAGCGAAAATGCGTCGGGGCCGAGTTCATCGCCGTGTTCGATGACGAGGCACGCAAGCTCGGGAAGATTCGTTGGCTCGCCCAGGGCACGCTCTACCCGGACGTCATCGAGTCCGTCTCGTTCAAGGGACCGTCGGCCACCATCAAGACGCATCACAACGTCGGTGGACTGCCGCCCGACATGGAGTTCGCTCTCGTGGAGCCGCTGCGAGAGCTATTCAAGGACGAGGTGCGGCGAATCGGCGAGCTGTTGGGGCTCCCCGCCGAGATCGTGTGGCGGCAGCCGTTCCCGGGACCCGGGCTCGCGATTCGCGTGCTCGGTCCGGTAACGACGGAGCGGCTCGACGTGCTGCGCGGCGCCGACGCCATCGTGCAGGAGGAGGTGCGCGCGGCAGGGCTCGAGCGCGAGATCTGGCAGGCTTTCGCGGTGCTGCTCCCCGTGCGCACCGTCGGGGTCATGGGTGACTTCCGCACGTATGCCGACGTGATCGCGCTCCGCGCCGTGACGAGCCAGGACGCCATGACGGCGGACTGGGCGCGCCTGCCTTACGATCTGCTCGGTACCATT
>JBGOTH010000058.1:0-10537 GCA_041476345.1 Methylomirabilia bacterium | reverse complement strand
CGTCGAGGCATCGTCCCGGCTCATCCGAAGCTATCGCTACGTCGAGGACCGCATGATGCGCTTCCTCGGCGGCTGGATCGCGCTGACGCCGGAAGTTCCCGTGAAGCTCCTGTTCGGCCGTCACGTGTGGGACTGTGCGCAGCACGCTGACCTCTGGGGCCGCCGCCTGCCCGAGCTGCGGTCGGCCGCACAGCAGTCCGAGCCCGCGAACGACCGCGTCGTCGCGTTCATGGATCTCGTCGAGAGCCGGGAGACGCCAGGCGCGACGCCCGAGCGCGTGACGGGTGTCTACCGGGTGCTGAAGCCGCATCTCGCGGCCGTCTACGCGCAGCACCTTGCCGACGCCAACGGGATCTACGAGCCGCCGACACGACGCATCCTGCAGCGCTGCCTGGACGAGGAACACCGGCACGTCGCGGCGGGCGCGCTGATCATCGGCCGTCTTGGCGTCGACCCCGAGTGGCGTCGACGCGCCGACGAATGGGAGCAGCGGCTCTTGGCCGCGCTGGGGGCGGCGGGCGGAGTCACCGGAACCGCGAGCACCGAGCGCGAGTTCACTGAAGCGCCGTCCGGGCCCGTGGACTCGTCGCCCTGGCATCCCGCGCGGGACGTCGTCGGGCTCGGGTCTGCGTTCGCCCCCGATGTGGTGCCGGCGGACCTCGCCGCGCGGCTCGAGGCGCACGGCGAGGCACTCCTCGCCGGCGACCGTGACGCTCTTGCACGCGACGTCGTCGCCGGGGCGTGGGCGGCGGTCGACGCGAGCTACGCCGATCTCCGCGGGCCCTGGGATCGCGCGCGCGTCGTGGCGTGCGCGCGGATCGGCGACTACCGCGTGGTGAAGCTCGCGCTGGAAGGCGTCGCAGGGCGTACGACGCTCCAGCTGCGCTGGCGGCTCGTCGGCGGCGTGTGGCGCGTGGCCGCAGCCGACGTCGTGCCCTCGTCCGAAAACAATTGATGTTTCGCTCGGTGCTCGTCGCCAATCGCGGCGAGATCGCCCGCCGCGTCTTCCGCGCGTGCCGCTCGCTCGGCGCGAAGACCGTCGCCGTCTACTCCGAGGCCGACCGCGATGCCCCCCACGTGCGCGATGCGGACGAGGCGGTGCTCATCGGCCCGGCCCCGGCGCGGGAGAGCTATCTCGCGATCGACCGGATCCTCGACGCGGCGCGGCGCGCGGGAGCCGAGGCCGTCCATCCCGGCTACGGATTCCTGTCGGAGAACTGGCGCTTCGCGGACGCGTGTGCGGGCGCCGGTCTCGTCTTCATCGGCCCGTCGCCGGCGGCGATCCGCGCGATGGGTGACAAGAGCGAAGCGCGCCGGCTCATGGCGGCGGCCGGCGTTCCTGTCGTGCCCGGCACCCTCGGTGCCGTCGGCGATGCCGACGACGCGGCACGGTGCGCCGGCGAGATCGGATTCCCGCTCATCCTGAAAGCGGCGGCGGGCGGCGGTGGCCTCGGCATGGCGCGCGTCAACGCGCCGGGCGAGCTTCCGGCGGCGTTCTCCTCCGCCACCCGGCGCGCCGAGGCCGCGTTCGGCGCCGGCGCCCTCTACATCGAGCGCTATCTCGACCGGCCCCGCCACGTCGAGATCCAGGTGTTCGGTGATGTGCAGGGCAACGTCGTGCACATGCACGAGCGCGACTGCTCGATCCAGCGACGTCACCAGAAGGTCGTCGAGGAGTCGCCCGCGCCGAATCTGTCGGCGAAGACCAAAGACCGGCTGACCGCGGCGGCGGTGGCGGGTGCGCGCGCCATCGGGTACGTCAACGCGGGCACCTTCGAATTCCTCGTGGATGGCGCGGGCGAGTTCTTCTTCATCGAGATGAACACGCGCCTGCAGGTCGAGCACCCGGTGACGGAGGAAGTGACGGGGCTCGATCTCGTCGTCGCCCAGATCCGCGTCGCCGCGGGCGAGCCCCTTCCGTGGCGGCAGGACGACATCGTTCAGCGCGGGGCGGCCGTCGAGTGCCGCGTCTACGCGGAGGACCCGGCGAAGAACTTCCTGCCGTCGCCCGGAACCGTGACGCGTCTCGGCTTGCCGGCGGGCGAGGGGATTCGCGTCGAGTCCGGCGTGGCGGCGGGCACGGTCGTGCCCGTGCACTACGATCCGCTGCTTCTGAAGCTGATCGCGCGAGGGCGCGACCGCGCGGAAGCGATCGCGCGGCTCGACGCGGCGCTCGGCGAGTGCGTCGTGGAGGGTGTAAAGACGACGGTGCCGTTCTTGCGACGGGTCATGGCCGCGGAGAGCTTCCGCGCGGGCCGCGTGCACACGCAGATGATCGAACAAGGAGCGTTCAATGCCTGAGGAGATCCGCGCGCACATCACGGGGGTGGTCTTCTTGTTGACGACGAAGCCGGGCGACACGGTGGCCGCCGGTGACGCCGTCATCGTGCTGGAGTCGATGAAGATGGAGATCCCCGTGGAGGCCCCGCGCGCCGGCGCCGTCAAGGAGATCCGCGTGACCGTGGGACAAACCGTGCAGGAAGGCGACGTCGTCGCCGTGCTGGAATAGGCCCATGAGCGTCGAGCTGATCCGGGGACTGTACGACTATCACCGGTGGTCGAATCACACGCTGTTCGACATTGCGCGAGCGCGCGGCGAAGAGGCGGTCGAGCGCGCGATGGGACCGCAGTGGAGCTTCCCGAGCGTCCGCACGATGTTCGCCCACATCTACGGCGCGGACGCCATCTGGCTCGCGCGCTGGAAGGGCGCGCCGCTCGCCGCGTTTCCGGGCGGCGACCTCCCCTCGATGACGGCGGTGCGCGAGCGCTGGGACGCATTCGAGGAAGAGCAGCGCGCGTACGTCGACGGCTTGAGCGACGCGGATCTCGCGCGAATCCTCGAGTACAAGAATCAATCCGGCGCGACGCAGCGCGCGCCGCTGTGGCGCCTCCTCCAGCACGTGCCGAACCACGCCACGCATCACCGGAGCGAGATCAACACCATGCTGACGCTCATCAGCGGCTCGCCGGCCGATACGGGCGTCAACAGCTTCATCCTCGCCAGGAGCGCTCGGGCCTAATTGTCGATGAACGTCTTCAAGTCTCGTCCGCGCAACGGATGCCTGAGCTTCCTCAGCGCCATGACCTCGATCTGACGGATCCGCTCGCGGGTGACGTCGAAGCGCTTGCCGACTTCCTCGAGCGTGTGCTCGCCTTCCTCGCCGATCCCGAAGCGCAGGCGCAGGATCTCCTTCTCCTTCGGGCTCAGCGTCGCGAGCGCACGCTCCACCTGATGGGTGAGGTCCTGCGTCAGCAACGACTCGTTCGGCGAGCTCGTGCCCTTGTCCTCGAGGAAGTCGCCGAGCGCCGAGTCTTCGCCGATCGGCGTCTCGAGCGACAGCGGTTTCCGCGACGAGTCGAGGATCAGCCGCACCTTCTTCGCGGGTACGCCCAGCCGCTCCGCCAGCTCTTCCGGCGTCGGCTCGCGCCCCATCTCGTTGATCATGTGGCGACTGACGCGTGAGATCTGGTTGAGCGTTTCGACCATGTGCACCGGGATCCGGATCGTGCGCGAGTGGTCCGCGATGGAGCGCGTGATCGCCTGCCGGATCCACCACGTCGCGTAGGTCGAGAACTTGAAGCCGCGGCGGTACTGGAAGCGGTCGACCGCCTTCATGAGGCCGATGTTGCCTTCCTGCACGAGGTCGAGCAGGGAGAGGTCGCTGCCGAGATAGCGCTTGGCGACGGACACGACGAGGCGAAGGTTCGCCTCCATCAGCTCGCGCTTTGCCTGACGCACCGTGCGGTCACTCGTCTCGATCTCGGAAAGCAGCGCCTGCCGCCGACGGCGAGGCAGCCCCGGGTCTTGCTCCTGCCGAACGGTCGCGACGACCTCGTCGATCAGCGCCGGCTTCAGGGGCATCTCCGAGACGATCTTCTGGATCTTCGCCCGCTCGGCCTCGATCGCCACGAGAGAACGCTGGCGCGAGACTGCCGACCGGCGCTTGTCGCCCAGGGCTTCCTGGAGGCGCCGGACCTGGCGTTCGTGACGCCGGATGCGCGCGAACGCGAGGATCACCGGGCGCACGGCCTTGGGGTCGAGCTCGCCGCCTTCCGGCAACACCATCACGTCCTCCGCCGGTGTCTCCCCACGTCGCAGGCGGTCGCCGATGTCGAGGAGTTGGCGCACCGCCAATGGGATGCCGGCAAGCGCACGCCGCAGCGCGATCTGTCCGACCTCGATGCGGCGTCCGATCTCCACTTCCTGGCGCGCCTTGAGGAGCGGAACCTTGCCGATCTCCTTCAGGTACAGCCGGACCGGGTCCTCTCCCTTGGCAGAGACACCGGGAACGCGCTCCTCGGGAATGGGGCTCTCGACCGCGTCTTCGGCGAAGGCGGCGGCTCCGTTTTCGTCGGCGGTCGCGAAGGTCGGGAGGGTGGCGGTATCGCCGTCGTGCTCGTTTGCTCGAAATGTCATCGTGTCTCCGGAATCAGGGTCGCTTCACCCGTTATGATGTTTGTGGCTACGGGAGCGGTTCCCGGTACATGCTAGGATTCTTTCCATTGGGACTGTGTAACGGCGTTCTCTATTCAGGCGGCAGGCGGGTAAAAGTGAGGACCCTCTCGTCATGGCAGTGCTTCCGAGCGCCTCGTACAGCCTGACCGTCTCTCCGGTGTGGTCGGTCGTCATTCCCGCTTTCGACGAGGCGCTTCGCCTGCCGCCGTATCTCGAAGAGATCATTGGCTACTTCGAAGGACGCGGGGTGCCCTACGAAGTGATCGTCGTCGACGACGGCAGCCGCGACGGCACGGCGGAGCGCGTGCGGGGGGTCGCCGGGCGCGCGCCGGTCCGCGTCATCCCGCTCGCCGGAAACGAAGGCAAGGGCGCGGCGGTGCGCCACGGCATGCTCGCCGCCGTCGGCACGTTCCGCCTCTTCGCGGATGCCGATGGTGCGACGCCGATCGCCGAGCTCAAGCGTCTCGAGGCCGCCCTCGCGGCGGGCGCGGACGTCGCCATCGCCTCGCGCACGGTGCGCGATCCCGGCGTAGCGGTCGTCGCGCAGCCGCATCGGGTCGTGGCCGGGCGGATCTTCAACTGGCTGGTGGCGCGGCTCGGCCTGCCCGACATCGGCGACTCGCAGTGCGGCTTCAAGGCCTTCACCGCGCGCTCTGCGGAGGCGACGTTCTCGAAGCTCCGCGCCCGCGGCTTCGGGTTCGACGTCGAGCTGCTGCTGCTCGCGCAGCGGTACGGATTCCGGGTCGTGGAGGTGGCGGTCAACTGGACGGACAAGCCGGGCAGCAAGGTGGGTGTCCTCAAGACCGGCCCGTCGATGCTCCTCGAGATCATCCGCACCCGCGCGCGGATGATGTGGCGATGACGTCACGCCGGGCCCTCGACATCGAGCCGTTCCTCGCGGTCGAGATCGCCGAGCGCGCCGTCGCGCTGGAGCAAAGCGGGGCCGACATCGTGCACCTCGAATTCGGGGAGCCGGACTTCGAGGCGCCGCCGGTCGTCGCGGATGCCGTGATGCGCGCGATCAAAGACGGCCGCACCAAGTACGTCTCGAGCCTCGGGATCGCGCCGCTCCGCGAGGCGGTGGCCGAGCACTACGCGACGACGTACGGTGTCTCGATCTCGCCCGATCAGGTGCTCGTCACCCCGGGCACCTCGCCGGCGATGATGCTGCTCTTCGGTCACCTGCTGGATCCCGGCGATGACGTCGTGCTCGGCGATCCCTACTACGCGTGCTATCCGAACTTCATCCGTTACGCGGAGGGCCGGCTCGTGACCGTACCGACCGTCGAGGCGGACGGTTTCGCCCTGTCCGCGGACGCGGTGCGCGAGCGGCTGACGCCGCGCACGCGCGCCGTCCTCATCAACTCGCCGGCCAACCCCACCGGCGCGGTGATGGTGGACGAGGCCATGCGGGACATTGCGGCCGTCGCCGGGCGGGCGGGCGCGTTCGTCGTGTCGGATGAGATCTATCATGGCCTCGTCTACGAGGGGCACCCGCGCTCGATCCTCGAGTTCACGGATCGCGCCTTCGTGCTGAACGGCTTCTCCAAGGCCTTCGCGATGACCGGCTGGCGGCTCGGGTACGTCATCGGCCCGCGCGCCGACATTCGTGCGCTGCAGACGGTCTTCGGCAACTTCTTCATCTCCACGAACGAGTTCGTGCAGTGGGCCGGCGTCGCCGCCCTGCGCGAGGCGGGGGACGAGACGCGGCACTTCCAGGCGATCTTCGCCGAGCGGCGCCGGGCGATGGTGCAGGGGCTGCGCCGGGTCGGTCTCGGCGTGGGCTTCGAGCCGAGCGGCGCGTTCTACGTCCTTGCCAACGCGCGGGCGTACACGACGGACTCCACGCGGTTCGCCATGCGGCTTCTGGAAGAGGCGCACGTGGCCGTCACGCCCGGTGCCGCTTTCGGCCCGGGCGCCGAGGGATATCTACGGTTCTCGTACGCGTCGTCGGTCGAGCGAATCGAGGAAGGTCTGCGCCGTGTCGACCGATTTCTCGCGATGCGACGATGACGAGCGCGGACTGTCGGTTCTGCAGCGGCGAACGACCCGCCGCCGATCACAAGGTCGCTGACCTCGGCACGAGCGTGCTCTATCTCAACGACGACCAGTTTTTCCCCGGGTGGATGGTCCTGGTCCAGAAGCGCCACGTCACCGAGCTGTTCGAGCTCGAGCCGGACGAGCGCGCGCGGATGATCCACGAAGTGAGTCGCGTCGCGAAGGCGCTCCAGGAATTGTTCGCCCCGCGCAAGATCAACTACGCGTGCCTCGGAAACCAGATCGCTCACGTGCACTGGCATGTCACGCCCCGCTCGCACGAAGACCCCGCGCCGCTGGAGGCGATCTGGAACGTGCCGCACACGCCGCTCCGCCTCGCGCCGGACGCGAGAACCGAGCGCATCGCGAAGGTGCGGAGCCGACTCGGCCTCTGATCGTGGACCGCGCCTACACTGCCGTCCACATCGAGGAGGACCGGCGTCACTGGTACTTTCGCGGACGCTTGGCGATCCTGCTCGCGGTCCTCGAGCGCGTGCTGCCGCCCGCGCCTCGGTGTCTGCTGGAGCTCGGCTGCGGCACCGGCAACGTGCTCGAGGCGCTCGGTCGATTCGGGATGGCCGTCGGCATCGAGCGCGATCCGGAGCTGCGCGCGGTCGGATGCGCGGGCGGGCTCGACATCCGCGCGGGCGCCTTGCCCGACGACGTACCGGTGCCCGACGGCTGGGCCGACGCGGCGCTCCTGCTGGACGTGATCGAGCACCTCGACGACGATCTGGCCGGGCTCCGGGCGGCGTGTCGCGCGCTCCGACCGGGTGGCGTCGCGGTGATCACGGTGCCCGCATACGCGTGGCTGTGGAGCGGTCATGACGTCGCGCTCGGTCACCGACGTCGCTACACGGCGGGCACCTTGCGGGGCGTGATCCTGCGCGCGGGGCTGACCGTGCAGCACGTGGGCTACTTCAACACCGTGCTCTTCCCAGCCATCGCCGGGGTGCGCCTCGTCAAGCGGATCGTCGGCGGCGGCCACGATCTTCACCGTCCGTCCCCGAGGCTCAACCGCGCCCTCGAATGGCTGTTCGCGCTCGAGCGGCACGTCGTGCTGCGGCCGGGGCTTCCGTTCGGCACCTCGGTGCTGGCGGTGGCGCGACGATGAAGGGCGGCGCGCCTCGCGTCACGGCCGCGTTCGTGATCCTCGCGATCGTGGCGGGGGTGTGGCTCGTGATCGATCGTCATCCGCCCGAGTGGGATCACGCCAATCATCTCGAGCGCGCGGTGCTCTGCGCGCGCGATCTCGCCGCCGGCGACGTGTCGTCCGTCATCCTGCGCTCGGCGTTCTATCCGCCGTTCGTCCCGTGCCTGGCCGGGTTGCTCTCGCGTGTCGTGCCGTCGGACGTGGCGGCCGCGCAGGCCGTGATGCTGGGCTTCCTGGCGCTCGGGATGGCGGCGGTCTACCTGATCGGGCGCGAGCGCGTCGACGACACCACGGGCGTGATGGCGGCGGTGATCTTCGGCAGCGCCCCGTTCGTCGTCTTCAACACCGTGCGCTTCCAGCTCGACCTGCCGCTCGCGGCGCTCGTCGCGCTCGCGTGCTGGATCATGCTCCGCGTCGACGGCTTCGCGCATCGTGGCTGGTCGCTGGCCCTCGGCACCGTCGTGGGCCTCGGTCTCCTCACCAAACCGCCGTTTCCCGTCTACGTCGTGCCGGCCGCGACGTGGGCGCTCGTCACCGGACGTGGACGCGGGCGGCTCCTCAATGCCTTCCTGGCGGCGCTCACCGCGGTTCTCGTGAGCCTCGTGTGGTACGGCCCGCGGCTGATGGGGATGCCGGCGCAGATCGCGAATCGTTCGTTCAAGCAGGCGGCCGAGTCCGGGCATCCCGATCCTCTCTCGTGGACGGCGCTCTCGATCTATCCCGTCACGCTGTCGACGTTCTTCGGTGCCGCGGCCAGCATCCTGCTGATGATCGGGCTCGTCGTCGCGTGGCGGCGTCACCTGTGGCTCGAGCTCGCCAGCGTGCTCGTGCCCTTCGTGGTGTTCCTCGCCATCCAGAACAAGAACGCGCGGTACACGCTGCCGATCCTCCCGATGGCATCGGTCGTCGCGGCGCTCGCGCTCGCGGTCCTTCGACCGCGCGTTCGCGCGGGCGTCACGGGCCTCGTGCTCGTCGTCGCGGCCGTCCAGGCGAGCGCGACCGCCTTCGCGCTTCCAGCCACTGTCGGGATTCCGGGGACGGCGTTCGCGGCGGCCATTCCCGCGCCGCCCAGCCGCGCGGACTGGCACCATCGCGAAATCCTGAAGACGATCGCGCGTCATGCCGGCGGTGACGGCGTGGCGGCCTCGGTCAGCGTCGTGCCGAACCACGCGTGGTTCTCGACGTCGAACTTCCGCTACTACGCCGTGCTCGAGGGCCGTCCGCTCCGCGTCGGACGGGCGTGGGACGATATTCCGCTCGGTGTGCGCTACGTGGTGCTGAAGAGCGGCGACGTCGGCCCCGCATGGACCGAGGCGAAGTCGCGACGCGCCATGGCGCAGCTCCAGGATCCCGATCTTGCGCGGATCTTTCCCGTCATCGCCGAGCTGCCGCTGCCGGACGGATCCGTCGCCACGGTTCGCGCCCGCGAGGTGCCGGCGGGCGTGGAGGCGACGCCCGGGGCGATGGCGGAGGCGCTCGCGCGCGCCGTGCGCGGCGGGCTCGGCGACGTCGCGCGCGATGTCGCGGGCCTCGACGTGCACCTGGAGTACGACGAGCGCATTTTGCGTGGCCGCGTGCGCCGCCTCGAGATCGTGGCCGGCCGCGCGAGTATCGGCGAGCTGCGCAAACCGCGCGCCGCTCTGCTCACGGTGCACGATCTTCGCCTCGTGGTGGACGACCTGCTCGTGAACCCGTTCAGTCTTCAGCGCGTCGGGCGGTTCGATCCGCTGGACGCCGGCCGCGTGCGAATCGCGGCGGCCACGATTCGCGCCGAGGATCTCCACGCCTTCCTCACCGGGCTCAAGGGCTTCGCCGGCACGACGGTACGCCTGGAGCCGGACGCGCTCGCCTTCGCGGTGCGATTGCCCGGTCCCGACGTGAGCGGGCGCGTACGCGTGATGCCGGCGGCCGGGCGCCCGTTCGCGCTCGATCCGCACGATGTCCACCTGGGGGGTATTCCCGTTCCGTCGCTGCTCGTCGGGTGGATCTTCCGCAACCTGGATCCGTCGTCGCGGGTAGGCGATCGGCTGCCGTTTCCCGTAGAGATTGCTCGCGTGCGGATCGCGGCCGACGCCATCCGCATCGCGGACTAGGAGGGAACGATGCGCGAGGCGCTCGACGAGAAACGGAAGCGGGCCCGCAAGATCATCACCGGCCTCGAAAAGACGTATCCCGACGCGAAGTGCGCCCTGGACTTCGGGACGCCGCTCGAGCTGCTCGTCGCCACCATCTTGGCGGCGCAGTGCACGGATGAGCGCGTGAACATCGTGACGTCGTCGCTCTTCACGAAGTATCGGACGGCGTCGGACTACGCCGCGGCGCCGCCGAAGACCTTCGAGCGCGAGATCCTGTCGACGGGGTTCTTCCGGGCGAAGACGAAGTCCGTCCTCGGCATGGCGAAGGCTCTGATCGCGCAGCACCACGGCGAGGTGCCGCGGACCCGTGAGGAGCTCGTCAATCTTCCCGGCGTCGGTCTCAAGACTGCCAATGTCGTCCTGGGCAACGCGTTCGGCGAGCCGGCCATCGCCGTCGATACCCACGTCTTCCGCGTGAGCCAGCGCCTCGGCCTGGCGCGGGCCGACGACCCGAACCGCATCCATGACCAGCTCCTCGATGTGATCCCGAAGGCGCACCGGACGCGGTTTTGCCATTTGATTCAAGCCCACGGGCGTCGCACATGCACGGCGCGAAAGCCGGTGTGCCCCGTGTGCCCGGTGCGATCGTTGTGCCCTTGGCCTGAAAAGACACGCGCTTAGCGGCATCGGGCGGGCGGACGCACCGAGCGGGCGGGCGGGCGGACGCATCGAGCGGGCGGGCGGGCGGACGCATCGAGCGGGCGGGCGGGCGGACGCATCGAGCGGGCGGGCGGGCGGACGCATCGAGCGGGCGGG
>JBGOTH010000057.1:0-10550 GCA_041476345.1 Methylomirabilia bacterium | reverse complement strand
GCGCCCGACGCGGAGGCATGCAGCACCGTCGCGTCGAAACTTGACCATCGTTGCGCCGAGCGTCAATCGTAGCGCCCGTGCACCGACGGGCGCCGGAAAATGTCGACTCTCCCCACCGCTTCCGCCACCGGGCGTTCGTCAATGGGTGGGCGTCTGATTTTTTGGACATTGACTGCGCTCGCGGCGCATGACTACTGTGGTCACGATGTCGACGAGACGAGAAGCGCCGGTGCCCACGCGCGGCCTCAAGCGCGTCGAATACGAGTGTCTTGTCGAGCGCGGGCTGCTGGGCCCCGACGACAAGATCGAGCTCATCGACGGCCTGATGATGGTGCGCGAGCCGGAGGGCACGCCGCACACTGTTGCGGTCCAGTTGACGATTGCGGCGCTCCAACGGGCGTTCGGCGCGGGCTGGAATGTGCGGCATCCCAGCCCGGTGGCGCTCGACGACGATTCCGAGCCAGAGCCTGACGTTGCCGTCGTGCCCGGCAGTCCGCGCGACTACCTCGCCGCGCATCCGGCACGACCGGTCCTGATCGTCGAGGTTTCGCACTCGCGTCTTAGCTTCGATCGCGGCTACAAGGCGAGTCTCTACGCGCGCGCGGCGATCACCGACTACTGGATCGTGAACCTCGTCGACCGCGTGGTGGAAGTGCGGCGCGGCCCGATGACGTCCGACGCCGCCCCGTTCGGCTGGACCTACGAGCGGCTGACGGTGTACGCGCTGGGCGAAACGATCGCGCCGCTCGCCGCGCCATTCGCGTCCGTCTCTGTCGCCGACCTATTGCCTTAGGACAGTCGCTCCGAGCCCATGCGCAGAGCTCCTCTTCGGGGTACTTCTCGTCCTGGCTCCCTCCAACCGGATGGTGCACCTCCAGCCACTCGTGCCCGCGATCCTCGACGCCCTTCCAAGCCTCAAGCGAGGTGAGCTTCACTGCATAGGCGAATAACGCCCGCGGTGAGCAGCCGCGAGCGAGCGAATGCGAGCCGCGGTCTGCTCGACTGCGAAGTTCGACGTCAGCGCCGCGACTGCCAGCGTCGAGGGTGCCGTCGCCCATGGATGACGCCAAGTACGACGATCTCATCGGACAGCGCGTGGAAGTAGATCGCGTATGGGAAGCGACGCACGAGCGCGCGGCGTGTCTCGCCTTGAACGCGAGGGTACGTGAGAGGAGCCTGGACGATACGCGCAAGCACCATGTCGACTTCCATCGCAAAGGCTCCGCCAAGCCCAGGGCGCTGTTCCTCGTACCGATCACGCGCGTCGAGTAGCTCTGCCTCCGCTTGCGGGCGGAGAACAAGACGTCGTGTCACGTTCCGCGGAGAAGCTTCCGACGCACCTCGTCCCAGGGAATGGCTGAAGCCGGGTCGGCGATGTGCTCAGCAAGGCGGCGGTCGAGTTCAGCGCGTTGCGCGGGCGTGAGATCGAACTCGGCTTCCTGCTCGGCCGGAGTGAGGCTGTCCCAGAGTGCTAGCGCGATGTCGACCCGATCCGTCGCGGGCAGTTCCAGGAGCTTCGTCAAGGTGTCCCTCAACATGTGCCAGATCCTCCCACGGCCAGTTGGGCTACACAAGGTTCTCGCTGCGGCGAACGCTCAGGCTGAGCGGCCGGCTTCAAGCCGGCCCGCTCAAGCCTGTTGTTCGCCTTCACGGCTCGCGTCGCCAGATGGACGGATCGCGATGCAGATCAACCACAGCGAACACGAGGACCTCCGATCCGTCGATCCGGTAGAACACGCCGTAGGGGAACCGGCGCGGGATGGCTCGACGCACCTCTCGATGGACGATCTGGTATTGCATCGGGTTCAGACGGACGCGAGCGAGAAGGGTATCGACCCGTTGCACGAACGCACGGCCGAGGCCTACGCGCTGCCTTTCCTACCATCGGGCGGCCTCGCGGATGTCCGCCTTGGCCTGCCGCCTGACAACCAGTCGGTGGGTCACAGGTCACGGAGAATATCGTCCCGTGCTGTGTCCCAGGCCTCAACATCGGTGGGCGTCTCTTCATGTTGCCGGATGCGCTCGTCCAGCAGGCGCCGTTCGGCCTCACTCAACGGTTGCTGCTCGATCTCTCTCGCGACCTCGGCCCAGAGTTCCTCGACGAGACGCGCCCGCTCGTCGACTGGAAGGCGGCGGAAGGCCTCAACGAGCTGCTGGGTGTCCATCTTCACGCCACCTCTGCTTCTGACGGTACTTCCGGGAGGCGTTGAAATCCACCCCGATCATTTTCGTGACGGCGAACTCAATCTCTCTTGAACCACGTAATACGGTGAACACTGCGGGGGCCGCAGCATAGCGCCGAGCCCATACGCGACTCTCCCGCGCGAAATCGCTTGGGGCGCGTGGGGTCTGCGGGACTTCGCACTGCTGCCGCACCTGGTCGAGAAGCTTCGGCTTCGGCGCGCTCGCCGGAACGTGCTCTCGCACCGACATCGAGCGCGCGTGATCGCCCGGGACCGTGTAGTGCAGAGCGGACACCGCTGTCGCGACACCCATAGTGATCGCAAGCACGATAGCCGCCTCCGCGTTGGACGGCAACGCCAATCGCGAGCCTGTCGCGTATTCAGATGTACACGCCGCACGCGATGCCGTCCGCGCTGGGAGGGGGACATCGTCCCCCTCCCGGGTTCAAACTCTAATAGCGGTAGTGGTCGACCTTGTACGGGCCTTGCTTGGCGACGCCGATGTACTTCGCCTGCTCGTCGGTCAGCTCGGTGAGCTGGGCGCTGAGCGTCGTGAGCTGCAGGCGCGCCACCTTTTCGTCGAGCGCCTTCGGCAGGATGTAGACGCCGACGGGATATTTCTTCGTGTTCGTGTAGAGCTCGAGCTGCGCCAGTACCTGGTTCGCGAACGACGAGCTCATCACGTAGCTCGGATGCCCGGTGCCGCAGCCGAGGTTTACCAACCGGCCTTCGGCAAGAAGAATGATGCGCTTGCCATCGGGGAAGATGATGTGGTCGACCTGCGGCTTGATGTTGTCCCACTTGTACTGCTTGAGCGCCGCCACGTCGATCTCGTTGTCGAAGTGACCGATGTTGCACACGATCGCATTGTTCTTCATCCGCTTCATGTGCTCGTGCGTGATGACCTTGTAGTTACCCGTGCACGTGACAAAGATGTCCGCGTGCTCGGCCGCGTAGTCCATGGTGACCACGCGATAGCCTTCCATGGCCGCCTGCAACGCGCAGATCGGGTCGATCTCCGTCACCCACACCTGCGCTTGCAGCCCGCGCAGCGCTTGCGCGCAACCCTTGCCGACCTCGCCGTAGCCCGCGACCACGGCGATCTTGCCCGCGATCATCACGTCGGTCGCGCGCTTGATGCCGTCCACCAGCGACTCGCGGCAGCCGTACACGTTGTCGAACTTCGACTTCGTCACGGAGTCGTTGACGTTGATGGCGGGGAAGAGCAGGCGATTCTCCTTCGCCATCGAGTAGAGGCGATGCACGCCCGTGGTGGTTTCTTCGGTGACGCCCTTGATTTCCTTGCCGACCTTCGAGTACCAGCCGGGCGACGCCACAAGCTTCTTCGTGATGGCGGCGAAGAGCGACGTCTCCTCCTCGCTGGTGGGCTTGGCGATCGCCGACGGATCCTTCTCCGCCTTCTGCCCGAGGTGCACGAGCAGCGTGGCGTCGCCGCCGTCGTCGAGGATCATGTTCGGGCCCTTGTCGCCGAACTCGAAGATGCGGTGCGTGTACTCCCAGTATTCGTCGAGCGTCTCGCCCTTGTATGCGAACACGGGCGTGTTGCCGGCGGCGACGGCCGCGGCGGCGTGATCCTGCGTCGAGAAGATGTTGCACGAGGCCCAGCGGACGTCAGCCCCGAGCGTCTTCAGCGTCTCGATGAGGACGGCCGTCTGGATGGTCATGTGGAGCGACCCGGCGATGCGGGCGCCTTTCAGGGGCTGGGCCTTGGCGTACTCCGCGCGGATCGCCATGAGGGCCGGCATTTCACCCTCGGCGATCGCGATCTCCTTCTTGCCCCACTCGGCGAGCAAGAGATCGGCGACCTTGAAGTCTTCTGTGGATTTACTGTGCGGTGCGGCGCTCATCGCGCCCTCCTTTCCAGATGGAAAAAGGTTCGCGAGCGCCGTTGCGGTGAAGGAACACCCGAGCCTGGCGGACGCGACGCAGCGCCCGTTGCAACGCTCCTCGGGGACAGAATCGATTCTAGCGCAGGTCGCGGCGTGCGCCTAGCAGACGGCGAGACCCCGCGGGCGCGCCGAGGGCGACTCTATGGTCGACCGCTTAAGGCTCAACGTAGACGAGGCTTCGCCTCGTCTCGTCTCCGCATGCGCGTCTGACCATAGAGCCGCACCCGGTCCGCCCGCGGAATGTCGCCGCCTGCTAGGCGGGTACGAGAACGTAGTGGGTCAGTTTCAATCAGAAGGCATTCTGCCGAGCACGTAGATCGATAGCATTCGGCGAAGGCCATGGAGCCGTCGGGCACGCCGACATGATCTCGGACTTTGAAGTACGGATCGCCGCCACGACAGGAGGGAAGATCAATGGCCACGTTGAAGGCAGCGGCCCTTATTCTCGACGGCATCGTGCTTCTCATCGCGTTGTGGACTCTTCTGCATGAGGGCCAGAGAGAAGCGTCGGGCTTCATCGCGGCTCTATGGTCAGACGCGCATGCGGAGACGAGACGAGGCGAAGCCTCGTCTACGTTGAGCCTTAAGCGGTCGACCATAGAGCCGCACCGGGCCCGCCCGCGCAGTTTCGCTACAGCCGACGCATCACCCGCTCGGCGAAGTCCTCGATCACGCGGTACTGCCGGTTGAGCGGCGGGTACAGCATGATCTGTGTGAGCCCCTCGCGCTCGAGTTGACGAATCTGATCGATCAGTTCCTCCGGCGTGCCCGTGAGGCAGCTCGCTTTGATCAGGTCCGCGGTGATGAAGCGCGCTTCTTCCGGGTCCACGAAGCTGTAGTGGCTCCCGTGCAGGCGCTGGTGGCGCACTTCCAGCGGCGCTTCGTTCAGCCACTTCATGTACGCGCTCCACATCGGCCGCGCGTAGTCCGGCGGATCCTCGCCCATTTCGAGATGGCGCGCGACGAGATAGTGGAGGCCCGTCATCACCGCGGCGCCGGCCTGGGCGACGATGCGCTCGGAGTCGAGCGCTTCGCCCGGCTCGCGCATGACGAGCGTCACCATCGCTGAACACAGGAAATCGGCGGGAAGCGTCTTGCCGGCGCGCGCGGCGCCCTTGCGCGCGTTCGCGAGCATGACGGGCACGGTGCCGCCGCGCGGCAGACCTGAGACGAGCCCGTCGGCGATCTCCCCCGAGAGCGCCTGCGCTTTCGGACCGAAGCCGGCGACGTAGACGGGGATCGCGGGCTCGAGCTCGATGAACCGGTGCTCGCGCATCTGAAACCTGATCGGGTGCGTCTCGCCTTCGAGCGTGTAGTCGACCTCTTCGCCGCGCAGCATCCGCTTCACGACGTCGACGTACTCGCGAAAGGGCGCGAGCTTCATCGGCGTGCGTCCCAGCAAGCGCATCCCCGTGTGCCCGGTGCCGAGCCCGATGAAGCATCGCCCGGGCGCCAGGCGATTGATCGTGGCGATGCCGTTGGCGGTGACCGGCGCGAGGCGCAGCCCCGGCACGTTGACGCCGGTGCCGATGCGCATCGTCCGCGTGGCCTGCGCGGCGAGCGCGAGGACGGCCCAGCAGTTCGAGCGGATGATCGGGCTGTCGGTCACCCAGCAGTGGGTGTAGCCGAGGTTCTCCGCATGCGTGATGTAGCCGATCTCGTCGATCTTGGCGGTGACGATTCCGAAATTCATGGCAGGCCGAGACTATCAAATTCGCGGTACTCTCTGGCACCACCGCGACCGCTCCGTCCCGGAGAGAGGAGACCCGCCATGACCGCTCGGCGCTTCCTCGTGATCCCGGTATTGGCCCTGGTCCTCGCCCTTGCCCCGATGCCCGCCGCCGCCCAGTCGCAGATGACGTGGGCCGTGCACATCACGCTCGCGCCCACGTGGTTCGACCCCGCGGAGCACACGGGGATCATCACGCTGATGAAGGTGCTCTACGCCGTGCACGATGCCGTCGTGAAGCCGATGCCGGGCAATCCGATGGCGCCGTCACTCGCGGAATCGTGGACGGTGTCCAAGGACGGGCTCGTCTACGAGTTCGTGCTGCGCAAAGGCGTCGTGTTCCACAATGGCGATCCGCTCACCGCGGACGACGTGAAGTTCTCCTTCGAGCGGTACCGCGGCGCCGCCTCCAAGCTCCTGAAGGAGAAGGTCGCCGCCGTCGAGATCGTCGATCCGTTGCGCGTGCGCTTCCGGCTGAAGGAAGCGTGGCCGGACTTCATGACCTTCTACGGATCGCCGGCAACCGGTGCGGCGTGGATCGTGCCGAAGAAGTATGTCGAGAAGGTCGGGGACGACGGCTTCAAGAAGGCGCCGGTCGGCGCCGGCCCGTACAAGCTCACGTCATTCACCCCCGGGCTCGAGCTGGTCCTCGAGGCGAACGAGCGGTACTGGCGCAAGGTCCCGTCGGTGAAGCGCCTCGTGTGGAAGGTGGTGCCTGAGGACCTCACGCGGCTGGCGATGCTCAAGCGCGGCGAGGTCGACATCGCGTATTCGCTGCGCGGCCCGCTCGCCGAGGAGGTGAAGCGCACCCCGGGGCTCAAGCTCGCCGCCACCGTCGTCTCCGGCACCCAGTGGTTCGACTTCGGCCCGCTCCAATGGGATCCGAAATCCCCGTGGCACGATCGGCGCGTGCGCCTGGCCGCCGCGCTCGCCTTCGACAAGAACGGCATCAACCAGGCGGAGACCCTCGGCTACTCGAAGATCACGGGCGGCATCATTCCGTCCGCGTTCGAGTACGCGCTGTCCCTCCCGCCGTATCCCTACGATCCGGGCCGCGCGAAGAAGCTCCTGGCCGAGGCCGGCTATCCGAACGGCTTCGACGCGGGCGAGTACTCGTGCGACGCGTCGTACTCGACGGTGGCGGAGGCGATCGGCAACTATCTCCGCGCGGTCGGCATCCGCACGCGGCTGCGTCCGATGGAGCGGGCCGCGTTCCTCGGAAACTGGAAGGACAAGAAGATCACCGGGGTCATGCAGGCGGGCGCCGGCGGCCAGGGCAACGCGGCGACGCGCGTGCAGAACTACTTCGTGAAGGACGGGATCTACGCGTGGGGCGGGTATCCGGACATGGAAGACCTCTTCGTGCAGCAGGCGCGCGAGCTGGACCCGAAACGCCGCGAGGCGCTCCTTCACCAGATTCAGCGCCTCGCGTACGAGCGCGTGACGTTCGCGCCCCTGTGGGAGCTCGGCTTCCTGAACGGCGTCGGGCCGCGGGTCGAGGAATCGGGATTCGGGCTCATCGCCCTCTTTCCGTATACCGCGCCCTACGAGGACCTGAAGCTGAAGAAGTAAGCGCGGCGGCGGCGTATCATGCGCGGTGACCGCGAGGGAGGACGTCATGACGCTCACGATGACGATCGAACGGGTGACGACGTTCATGGGCCTGGACGTGCTGGTGGCGAGGGACGAAGGTCTCTTCGCGGAAGAAGGCCTCGACCTGAAGCTGGCGCCGATTCCGCCGAATGAGATCCGCTCCGCGGCGGAAGGCGCGTTCACGAAGCCGGTCACCAATCAGGGACGGCTGCAAGAGCGTGGCGAAGCGGCCATGTTCTCCGGGTGAGAGTGCGGCAATAACCGCCGGGTGGCGGAAAGTCCGGTAGGCGCGCTCCAGATCGGCCGTCGCTCGATGATCGTCTGTGGGGCCCTGGTCGTTCGTCCCGACTCGAGCGTCTTCACGCCGCAGGAGCTCGCGGGGAAGCTCGTCGGCCTCGACTACGGCAACGGCACGGCCTACGCGGGCTTGCAGATGCTCGAGGGCGCGATGCCGCGGGAGGCCATCAAGACGTGCAGCGCCGCCACGAGTCCCGCCGAACGGTTCCGGGCGCTGATGCGCGGTGATTTCGAGGCCACGGTCCTGCAAGAGCCGTGGATCGTCGTGGCGGAGAAGGCGGGCTGTCGCGTGGTCTCGACGACGTTCTTCCACGGCACCTGGGTCGCCGATCGCAATATCGACGTGGAGGCGTACGCCGCGTTCCTCCGCGCCATCACCCGCGCGGTCCGCCGCGTCAACGCGGACAAGCGAAAGTACGTGTCCTACTTCCTCCGCGACTGGGCCGGTCAGCCCGAAGTGGACGCGCTGACCCCCAATGACTTCAACCTGGGACGGGTCCAGTTGAAGGAGCCGACGCCGATTCCGGAGCACGAGGCGCGCTGGGCGTGGGAGTGGATGGCCGGCTGGGGGCTGCTCCAGGGGCCGTTCGACGTTACGACGCAGATCAACCGACAAGTCGAGCGGCAGGCTCACGCGCTCGCGGGGAGCGCCTCATGAAGTTTGGATTGCATTCCGTCAACCTGCACACGTGCGCGTATCCCGAAACCGCGGCGAAGCTCGGCCGCGCCGCGGAAGCCGCGGGCTTCGAATCGCTGTGGGTGGCCGATCACGTCGTGTTGCCCGACCCGCCGGTGCAGGGACGCCCGATGGCGCCGGACATGCGGTTGCTCGAGCCGATCGTGGCGCTGACCTTTCTCGCCGCGCACACGTCGCGGGTCAAGCTCGCGACGGGCGTCATCATCCTTCCGCAGCGCCAGGCCGTCGTGCTCGCCAAGCAGCTCGCGTCGCTGGACGTCCTGTCGAACGGGCGCGTGATCTTCGGCCTCGGCGTCGGCTGGTGCGAGCCGGAGATGGCGTCGACGGGCGCCACGTTCAAGGAGCGCGGCCGCATCGGCGACGACTATCTCGCGGCGATGCGCGCCCTGTGGACGCAGCCGAAGCCGGCGCATCACGGCCCGTACGTGTCGTTCGCGGGCGTGCAGGCGATGCCACGCCCCGTGCAGCAGCCGATTCCGGTCGTGGTCGGCGGGCGAAGCGCGCCCGCGTATCGCCGCGCGGTGACGCAGGGCCACGGCTGGTACGGCTTCGGGCTCGACGTGGCGGAGACGCAGAAGTCGGTGAGCGCGCTGCAGGACGCGGCGAAGAAGGTGTCGCGCCCGGCGGCGCTCGGACGCCTCGAGATCAGCGTCACGCCGCCCGGCTACGACGCGCCGGACAAGAAGACGATCGATGCCTACGCCGGCGCGGGCGTCGATCGCCTCATCATCCGACCACGGCCCGACATGGACGTGGCGACGCTCGAGCGCTTCGCGGCGGAGACCGGACGCGCGCTCGGGCTTTGATGCGCTTCGGCTGGCTGACGCTCGGGCAGTCGCCGTCGGGTGACGGCGACTACCAGGCGATCCACGAGCAGGTCGAGCAGGCGTGCTACGCGGAGACGGCGGGCTTCGACGGGATCTGGCTCACGGAGCACAACTTCACGGGCGAGAGCGTCTACTGTGATCCGATCCCGTTCGCGAGCGTGGTGGCGTCACGCACGTCGCGCATCCGCATCGGCTTCGCGGTGATCCAGCTGTCACTTCGCCACCCGATCCGTCTCGCGATCCAGCTCGCGCTGCTCGACAACCTGTCCAACGGCCGGCTCGACATCGGCGTGGGCCACGGGACCAACTACAACGAGTACGAGTTCCTCGGCTACGGCCTGCGCAGCGCCGACAGCCGCGAGCGGATGGAAGAGACGCTGGACGTGCTGGTGCGCGCGTGGACCGAGGCACCGCTCGTGCACAAAGGGAAGTTCTACGAGCTCGCCCTGCCCGAGCTGCGTCCGAAGCCTCGGCAGCGGCCGCATCCGCCGATCTGGCGCGCGGTGTCGTCCGCAGGGTCGGTGCAGGAGTGCGGGCGCCACGGGTATCCGATCATGACGGCACGCATCCCTCTGGCGCGCGTGCCCGAGCGGCTCGCGCTGTACGAGGCCGGCCTCGCGGAGAGTGCGCTCGATGAAGCGACGCAGCGCTCGCTGCGCGAGCAGGCGGCGGTGTGGCGGTGGGTGCACGTCGCGGAGAGCCAGGCGCAGGCCGAGGACGAGCTGGCGGCGGCGCTGCTTGAGACGCGTCGTCACCAGCTCCACGCGCGTGCGACGCACAACCCAGCTGACTTCACGGTGACGGAATCGCGGGTGAATCCGTGGAACGATCCGCATCTGTCGCACGAGGACGGTGTGAAGTACGCGCTCGACAACTCCGCGCTGTACGGCTCGCCGGGTCGTGTCGCGGAGCAGGTGGCGGCGCTGCGGGATGTCGGCGCGCACCACGTGCTGTGTCAGATGAGCATCGGCGGCATGCCGCACGCGCGGGTCATCGCGGCGATGCGGCTGATGGGCGAGCGGGTGATTCCGAAGCTTCGCTAAACGGGAGGCTACTTTGTCGCGACCGCCTTGAAGAACGTGTAGCAGAACGTGCCGTCCGCCTCCGCGGGCCGGTGGAGATCGCGAATCCCCTCGTCCCAGGTTTCCGTGTCAATGAGGTTCGCGGCCAGCGCGGCGTCCCGGACGCCTTCCACCATCGCGGTGAACGTGTTCTTGGTAAAACCCTCGACGCGCTCCGGTCGGCTCGAATCCACGTAGACCATCCGCGGCGACACCGTGACGTCCGGGAAGCCCGACTCCACGAGGAGCGGAT
>JBGOTH010000056.1:0-10627 GCA_041476345.1 Methylomirabilia bacterium | reverse complement strand
ATGATCGCGGAGATGGCGACGGACGTGGAAACGGGGCGCCTGCTCACGCTGCGCGCCGCGTGGCTGAAGGACCAGGGCCGCCCCGCCATGCACGCGGCGGCGATGGCCAAGCTTTTCTCGTCCGAGGCTGCGATGAAGGCGGCGACGCGCGCCGTGCAGATCCACGGCGGCGCCGGCTACATCACGGAGTTCCCCGTCGAGCGCATCTTCCGCGACGCCAAGCTCACCGAGATCGGCGAGGGCACCTCGGAAGTCCAGCGCATGGTGATCGCGCGCGAGATCCTGCAGCTCAGCTAGATGTGACGACGGCCGGGAGACCGGCAGCCCCTCCGCAATCCGAACGGCAAGCACGGATTGCTTGAGGGACTGCCGGTCTCCCGGCCGTCGTCACGTTCCCGGCCGTCCGCCCGTGGTTCCGCAGGCTGCTAGGCTCGGAGAGTGGACTGGTCGTTTCGTCAGCGGCTAGAAGGCGGGTGAGTCACGATGATCTCCACGCACGCCCTCAACGGCGGCCCCGCCGCGGTGCGTAGCCCAGCCGACCGGATGTTCGGACTGTGAGAGACGTGGCGGCTGATTTCGTGGACACTCACCGCCGGAGTAAGCCGACGGCGCCACGCGGCTATCCCGTTCGCTTCTCGAGGGGGTGGACGAGGAGAAATGCTCGGAGTTTTAGAACGTCAGCGAGCGATCACGGACATCTGGTCGAGGGAGATAGGCCGCCCGAGCTTGCAGCAATCGCCGGGATAGGCTGGTCGGTCGAATACTATTTAGGCGCACCACGGACCTCGCGCGAATGGCGATCAGAGACAACCGCTGGCCCCAACACCGGACGGCGTTCGGTGTTCGCAGGCCGCAGCAATCGCGTTGCGGACCAGCGCCCTACAAAGGAATGACCTCGACATGATCACCGGCGCGATCAAGTCCCAAGTCGATCAGATCTGGAATGCCTTCTGGTCCGGCGGCATCTCCAACCCGCTGGAGGTGATGGAGCAGATCACCTACCTGCTCTTCCTGCGCCGCCTCGACGACCTGCACACGCTGGAGGGGAACAAGTCCGCCCGGCTCAAGGTCCCGATGGAGCGCCGCGTCTTCCCCGAGGGCAAGGACGACATCGGCAAGAGCGGCGGCCTCGCGTACGAGGACCTGCGCTGGTCGCGCTTCAAGCACCAGGCGCCGGCGGAGATGTACGCCGTCGTCGGCGAGCACGTCTTCCCGTTTCTGCGCACGCTGGGCGGCGACGGCTCCACCTACGCGCACCACATGCAGGACGCGCGCTTCACCATCCCCACGCCGGCGCTGCTGGCCAAGGTGGTGGACCTGCTCGACGGCGTGCCGATGGAGGACCGCGACACCAAGGGCGACCTCTACGAGTACATGCTCGGCAAGATCGCCTCCGCCGGGCAGAACGGCCAGTTCCGCACGCCGCGCCACATCATCCGCCTGATGGTCGAGATGACGGCGCAGCAGCCGACCGATCTCATCTGCGACCCGGCCTGCGGCACGGCGGGCTTCCTAATGACGGCGGGCGAGTACCTGCGCGAGCACCACCCGAACCTGCTGCTCGACGCGAAGCTGCGCGAGCACTTCCATCACCACATGTTCCACGGCTTCGACTTCGACAACACCATGCTGCGCATCGGCAGCATGAACATGCTGCTGCACGGGGTGGAGAACCCGGACATCCGCTACCGCGACTCGCTGGCGCAGGACCACGCGGCCGACGAAGAGGCCTACACGCTGGTACTCGCCAATCCGCCATTCGCCGGCAGCCTCGACTACGAGAACACCGCCAAGGACCTGCTCTCGATCGTTAAGACCAAGAAGACCGAGCTGCTCTTCCTCGCGCTCTTCCTGCGCCTCTTGAAGCCCGGCGGCCGCGCCGCGGTGATCGTGCCCGACGGCGTGCTGTTCGGCTCCAGCAAAGCGCACAAGGAGCTGCGGCGCCTGTTGGTGGAAGAGCAGAAGCTCGACGCCGTGGTGTCGCTCCCCGGCGGTGTGTTCAAGCCCTACGCGGGCGTGTCCACCGCGATCCTGTTCTTTACCAAGACCGACTCCGGCGGCACCGACCGGGTGTGGTTCTACGACGTCGACGCCGATGGCTGGAGCCTCGACGACAAGCGCACCCCGCTGCTGTCCGAAGACAAGCTCGGCCCCGCACCGCGCACCGCGCTGAGTGAGGACGAGCACACGAAGAACAACCTCCCCGACGTGCTCGCGCGCTGGGCGCAGCGCGACGGCGCCGAGCGCGAGCGGGCGCGCACCGCGCAGAGCTTCTGCGTGCCCAAGGCCGACATCGCCGCGCAGGGCTACGACCTCTCGCTCAACCGTTACAAGGAAGTCGTGCACGAGGCGATCGAGCACCGCGCACCGAAGGAGATCCTCGCCGACCTCGCCACGCTGGAGGAGGAGATCCAGCGGGGGATGAAGGAGCTGGAGGGGATGCTCGGATGACGGCCCCTACTGTGCGAGTCGCTGAGATCGCGGAGCAGGTACGAGGCGTCTCGTATGGAAAGGAAGATGCGTCGTCAACGGCGTTGCCGGGCTACTTGCCTGTACTCCGGGCAGGCAACATCACCGATGAATGAAGGCATCCTCTTTGATGATCTGGTCTTTGTCCCTGCCGAGCGGATCTCCGCCAGACAACGCATCCGTCGACATGATGTGATGATCGCCGCATCCAGCGGGAGCCTCGATGTCGTGGGCAAAGCGGCCCGCGCGTTGACCGACTACGAAGGTGGGTTTGGTGCCTTCTGCAAGGTGCTGCGCCCGAGCACGAAGGTGAACCCTGCCTACTTCGCGCACTTCTTCAAGACGCCCGACTATCGGCGGCGAGTTTCCGCGCTCGCTGCAGGCATCAACATCAACAACCTCCGCAATGAGCATCTGGACGATATGCGGATTCCCCTCCCGCCCATCCCCGAGCAGCGGCGGATTGCGGAGCTGCTGGACCGGGCGGAGGCGCTGCGGGCCAAGCGCCGCGCCGCCCTCGCCCAACTCGACACCCTCACCCAATCCATCTTCCTCGACATGTTCGGCGACCCCGCCACGAATCCGAAGGGGTGGCCCCAGAAGCGACTCGGCGAGCTCATCTCGGTCGGCCCTCAGAATGGTCTCTATAAACCGTCTGGCGATTACGGCTCTGGAACTCCAATCCTGCGCATTGACGCTTTCTACGATGGAATCGTGACCAAACTCGCGAGCTTGAAGCGAGTGCGTATCTCGGCTGCGGAAGAAGCCCTCTACGCGCTACGTGAGGGCGAGATCGTGATCAACCGCGTGAACAGCCGTGAATACCTGGGCAAGAGCGCACTCATTACGGGACTGAAAGAGCTCACGGTGTTTGAGTCGAACATGATGCGCTTTGACGTGGATCGCGAGAGTCTGGTGCCAGGCCATCTGATTCAGTACCTCCAGACCGGTTTCGTCAAAGCGCACATCCTTCGGTGTGCCAAGGATGCGGTCAATCAGTCGAGCATCAATCAGCAGGACGTAAAAGCGATTCCTGTTGTCGTGCCTCCGCTTTCGGCGCAGCGGTTGTTTGCTCAACGGCTGGCGGCAAGAGATCGAATCAAGGGTTCGCACGATGCCTCGAGTGCCGAACTCGACGCCCTCTTCGCCTCTCTCCAGCACCGTGCCTTTCGGAGGGAGCTGTAGCCATGCCCGCCTTCGCGCCCCGCTTCACGATCACCAACGCGATCACCGCCGGCCTGACGGCCATCGAGCGGGCGCGCGGGTTCCTGGAGGCGGCGACGCTCTCGGACGAGTGGGTAGCGCGCATGAGCCAGCAGGCGCTGCTGCTCGAGGCGCACCACACTACGCACATCGAAGGCACCCAGCTCACCCTCGAGCAGGCCGAACGGCTGTGGGCCGGGCAGGCGGTCGATGAAGCTCGGGCTGACGACGTTCGCGAGCTGTTGAACTACCGCGGTGCGTTCAACCTGGTCTCGGAGTATCTGGGCAGCGGCGAGCCGATCACCGAGGGGTTGATCCGCGAGATTCACAAGCGGCTGGTGGACGGCGTGCGTGGGGGCGCGGGCGACCCCGGCCGCTACCGCACCGTTCAGAACTACGTGGCGAACAGCCGGACGCGCGAGATCATTTACACGCCGCCGCGACCCGGGCAGGTGGCGCCGCTGATGCGCGAGCTGGCGGAATGGCTGCGTGGTGAGACGGCCATCCATCCGGTGCTCGTGGCCGGCATCGCCCAGTTCCAACTCGTGCACATCCACCCGTTCGTGGACGGCAACGGCCGCACCTCGCGGTTGCTCTCGACGCTGTGCCTCTATCGCAGAGGCTTCGACTTCAAGCGGCTGTTCACGCTGAGCGAGTTCTACGACCGGGACCGCGGTGCCTTCTACCGGGCCATCCAGAGCGTGCGGGAGCAGGAGATGGACCTCACCGGCTGGCTGGAGTTCTTCGTCGGCGGACTGGCCCAGCAGTTGGAAGAGGTCAAGGCGCGCGGGACCCTGGCTATTCGCTGCGACATCCTGGTGCGTCAGCACCGGCTGAATGAGCGTCAGGGTCGGGCCATCGAGTATCTGCTGGGGTCGCCCCAGATGGACATCCGCACATTGGAGAGCCTGTGCCCTGACGTTAGCCGGCGCACCCTTCAGCGCGATCTGGCGGAGCTCGAAGTCAAGGGCTTGATTCGGCACGAGGGCGAGACCAACCAACTCATCTACAAGCTCGTGGGCGAGCTGTGACAGAGCCGCGACACGACTTGCGACAAACTCGCGACACGACTCGCGACATCCCGGAACTAGGGACATGAGCCACTTCGCCTTCCTCGAGCCCGAGTGGCCGAGCGTCTTCGAGGCCGCCGGCAAGGCCGAGGCGGCGGTGCACGCCGATCCGCGCACGGCCTGCTTCTATGCCCGGCGCGCGCTTGAGCTGGCAGTCGCGTGGGCGTACAAGCACGACCCGGCGCTGAAGCTGCCCTATCAGGACAACCTCTCGGCGCTAATCCACGACCCGACGTTCAAGCAGGCGGCGGGCGAGGCGGTGTTCAGCAAGGCCCGGGTGATCACACGCTTGGCAATCGCGCCGTGCACAGCCACCGCGCGATCCCAACGGAGGACGCGCTGGCGGCGGTGCGCGAGCTGTTCCATGTGGCGTACTGGCTCGGCCGCACCTACGGCCGCGTGGCACGACCGGTGCCCGGGCTGGTCTTCGACGCGAACGCGCTGCCCAAAGCCGCTGCTGCGCCAAAGCAGACCGCGGAGCAATTGCAGCAGCTCGAAGCCGGCTTGCGCGAGCGTGACCAGAAGCTCGCCGCGTTGCTGGCCGACAAGTCCGCCCTCGACGAGGAGCTGACACGCCTGCGCGCGGAAGTGGCCGCAGCACGTAAAGCCGCCGCCACGCAGCCCGATGCGCACGACTACTCCGAAGCCGAGACCCGCGACTACTTCATCGACCTGCTGCTGAAGGAAGCGGGCTGGCTGTTGGACCAGCCGCGGGATCGGGAGTTCGAAGTCGCCGGCATGCCCAACAAAGAGGGCAAGGGCTTCGTCGACTACGTGCTCTGGGGTGACGACGGCAAGCCGCTCGGCTTGGTCGAAGCCAAGCGCACCCGCCGCGATGCGCGCGTGGGGCAGCAGCCGGCCAAGCTCTACGCCGACTGCCTTGAGAAACAGTTCGGCCAGCGCCCGCTGATCTTCTACTCCAACGGCTACGAGCATTGGCTGTGGGACGACGCGCACTACCCGCCACGCGCCGTGCAGGGTTTCTACAAGAAGGCCGAGCTGGAGCTCGTCATCCAGCGGCGCAGTAGCCGCAAGCCCCTCGCGAGCGCCGAGATCAATCCGGCAATCGTCGAGCGCTTCTACCAGACGCGCGGCATCCGCCGCATCGCCGAGTCCTTCGAGCAGGACCACGACCGCAAGGCGCTGCTGGTGATGGCCACCGGCGCGGGCAAGACGCGCACGGTGATCGCGCTCGCCGACCTGCTCATGCGCTGCAACTGGGCCAAGCGGGTGCTGTTCCTCGCCGACCGCGTGGCGCTGGTGAATCAGGCGGTGAATGCGTTCAAGCGGCACTTGCCGGATGCGTCGCCGGTGAACCTGGTCACCGAGAAGGACGCCGAGGGGCGCGTCTTCGTCTCGACTTATCCGACGATCATGGGGCTGATCGACGAGACGCGCGACGGGCAGCGTCGTTTCGGTGTCGGTCACTTCGATCTGGTGATCATCGACGAGGCGCATCGCTCGGTGTTCCAGAAGTACCGCGCCATCTTCGACTACTTCGACTCGTTACTGGTCGGGCTCACGGCCACGCCCAAGGACGAGGTGGACCGCAACACCTACGACCTGTTCGATCTCGAGGACGGCGTGCCGACCGATGCCTACTCGCTCGAAGAGGCGGTGCGCGACGGCTTCCTGGTGCCGCCGAAGGCCGTCTCGGTACCGCTGAAGTTCCAGCGTGAGGGGATCAAGTACGACGATCTGTCCGAGGACGACAAGGACCAGTGGGACGCGTTGGAGTGGGACGAGGACGGCGGCGTGCCCGACCGTGTGGAGGCCGAGGCCGTCAACAAGTGGCTGTTCAACAAGGACACCGTCGACAAGGTGCTGGCACACCTGATGACACGGGGCCTGACGGTGGCGGGCGGCGACCGACTCGGCAAGACGATCCTGTTCGCCAAGAACCAAGCCCACGCCGACTTCATCGCCGAGCGCTTCAACGTGAACTACCCGCACTACAAGGGCGAGTTCGCGCGCGTCATTCACAACAAAGTGACCTACGCGCAGAGCCTGATCGACAACTTCTCGAGCAAGGAGAAGGTGCCGCACCTCGCGCTCTCGGTGGACATGCTGGACACCGGTATCGACGTGCCGGAAGTCGTGAACCTGGTGTTCTTCAAGCTGGTGCGTTCGAAGACCAAGTTCTGGCAGATGCTCGGCCGAGGGACGCGGCTCTGCCCCGACCTGTTCGGCCCCGGGCGGCACAAGCAGTTTTTCTACCTCTTCGACTACTGCCAGAACCTGGAGTACTTCAGCCAGAATCCGGAGACCACGGAGGGAGCACTGGGTGCTTCTCTCGGCAAGCGCCTGTTCACGGCGCGGCTGGAGCTGATCAGCGAGCTAGACAAGACCCCCGCCGGTGAAGCTGCGGGCGGAGTCGTCAGGGAGCCGCGGGCCACCTACGGCGATCCGCGGACCGGCGCCGAAGTCCGCCGTTCGATCGGCGAGCTACTGCACGGCGAAGTGGCCGCGATGAACCTCGACAATTTCGTGGTCAGGCCGCGACGCCGCGCCGTTGAGAAGTACGCCAAGACGGAGGCGTGGACAGTGCTCTCCGCGGAGGCGCTCTCGGAGCTCGCGCACGAGGTCGCGGGCTTGCCGTCGGAGCGCGAGGCGGAGGCCGAGGAGGCGAAGCGCTTCGATCTGCTCATACTCAACCTGCAACTGGCACGGCTTCGCGCCGAACCGGGGTTCGAGCGTCTGCGCGATCAGGTCAAGGCGATCGCGGGCCTGTTGGAAGAGAAGTCCTTGATTCCGATGGTGCGGGACCAGATGGCGCTGATCCAGGAGGTACAGACCGACGAGTGGTGGCAGGACATCACGGTCCCGATGCTCGAGATCGCCCGTCGGCGTCTGCGCGACCTCGTGAAGTTCATCGAGAAGCAGAAGCGCAAGCCTATCTACACGGACTTCGCGGATGAGATGGGTGGCGAGACGCACGTGGTACTGCCCGGCTTCGTGGAGGGCACGGACTACGCGAAGTTCAGGGCGAAGGCGCAGGCGTTCCTGCGTGCGCATCAGGATCACATCGCGATTCACAAGCTGCGGTTGAACAAGGCACTCACGGCGGCGGATCTGACCGAGTTGGAGCGGATGCTCGTCGAGAGCGCCGTCGGCGCGGCCGAAGAGATCGGTCGCGCCAAGAGTGAATCGCAGGGTCTGGGTCTGTTCGTGCGATCCCTGGTGGGCATGGATCGGGAGGCGGCGAAGAATGCGTTGGGCGGCTTCTTGAACGGCAAGACGTGGAGCGCGAGCCAGATCGAGTTCGTGAACTTGATCGTGAACCACTTGACCGAGCATGGCGTGATGGAGGCCGCGCGGCTCTACGAGTCGCCGTTCACCGACCTGACGCCGCGCGGGCCGGATGGGCTGTTTAGCACCGCGCAGGTGGACGCATTGTTGGCGGCGATTGCGGCTGTGAGGGCGACCGCGGTCGCGGCGTAAGTCGTGTGAACTTCGAGAAGCATCATGATGACAGCGAACATCGCGGCGGGGAGCGAAGGGGATTACCCGAGTGCGTGGGGCGTGAGCGAACGCTGCTGTGAAGGGGCGCCTAACAACAGCATGCAGCTGACGGCGCTCGTGCCGCAGCTGATGAGCGCGGTGAAGCTGGGGCGTGATCTGTTGAAGCAGTTCGGGTCTCTGCGCGCCATTGTCCAAGCACCTGTCACCGCGTTGCTAGGCGTCAAGGGCATGTTGGACGTCTAGGGTCGAGTATCCTGTCGGGCGTGACGCTCCCCGACCTCATCGTCGCTGATCGCGTCTCCAAGCGCTACGTCACGCGCTCCGGCACCGTCGAAGCGCTGCACGACGTGTCGCTGAGCGTCGGCGAAGGCCAGTTCTGCACGATCATCGGCCCGTCGGGCTGCGGCAAGTCGACGCTCCTCAACATGGTCGGCGGTCTCGCCATTCCTGACGAGGGCCGCGTCCTCGTCGATGGCGCGCCCGTCGCCGGTCCCGATCCAAAAAAAGTCGCCACAGTCTTCCAGGACCCGGGTCTCTTCCCGTGGCGGACCGCGCTGGAGAACGTGGAATTCGGGCTCGAGCTGCAGGGGATGGCGCGGGCCGAGCGCAAGCGCATCGCGAGCGATCTCCTCGGGCCGCTCGGCCTGCGCCCGTTCGCCGAGAAGTATCCGCGCGAATTGTCCGGCGGCATGCGGCAGCGCGTGGCCATCGCGCGCGCGCTCGCGCTCGACACGAAGATCGTCCTGATGGACGAGCCGTTCGGCGCGCTCGACGAGCAGACGCGCGTGCTCATGGGTGAGTGGCTGCTGGAGATCTGGCGCCGCACGCGCAAGACGGTGATCTTCGTCACGCACAGCCTGCAGGAGGCGGTGTCCCTCTCGACGCGGGTGGCGGTGATGACGGCGCGGCCGGGGCGCATCAAGATGGTGCTGGACCTGCCGTACGACTATCCGCGCGCGATCGAATCGCCCGAGATCGTCGCCCTGCGTGCCAAGCTCTGGGGCGAGATCCGCGAGGAGTCGATGCGCGCGATCGCCGAGAGCTCGTGAAGATCGCCGCCGCCCGACTCGCGATCCTGGCGGCGCTCGTCATAGCGTGGGAAGTTACCGCGCGCTTCCACAGCCCGCTCCTCTGGGCGCCGCCCTCGCTCGTGCTGCCCGCGCTCATCGGCGTGCTCTCGCTCGACACCTATCCTGAGCTGCCGCGCCACCTGTTCGTCACCATCCGCGAGATCGCGGTCGCGTACGCACTGGCCGTGCTCGCCGGGCTCGGCGGCGGGTTCTTGCTCGGGCTCTATCGAACGCTTGGGCGCGCCTACGGACCGATCCTCGCGGCACTCTACGCGGTGCCGGCCGTCGTCTGGTACCCGTCGCTCATGCTGTTCTTCGGGCTCGACTCCGCGTCGAAGATCGCGTTCGGCTTTCTGCTCGGCTTCTTTCCGATCACGCTGGCCGTGCTCGCGGGCATCAGGCAGGTGAGCCCGCACCTCGTCACCGTCGCGCGCGCGTTCGGCGCCCGGCCGCTCACGACGTTCGTGAAAGTGATGATCCACGCGATGCTGTTCACGCTCGTCGGCGGGCTCCGGACCGGGCTCGCGCTGACGGTGATCGGCGTGATCGTCGGTGAGATCCTCGGCTCCAAGGCCGGCATGGGGTCACTGATCAACCACGCGTACGGCTTGCTCCGCACCGCCGACTACGTGGCGCTCGTCCTCGTGACGCTCGTGCTGGTCGTGGCCTCGGACGCGGTCGCGAGCCTCGTCGAGCATCGCGCGCGGCGATGGAGCGAATGACCATGCGCGTGCGCGTGCTGCAGCTCGTCAGTATCGCGGCACTGCTCGTTGCGTGGGAGCTGGTGGTGCGGCTCGGCTGGGTGGATCGGGCGTTCGTCCCCGCGCCGTCGGCGGTGGCGCGGTCGCTCGGCGACATCAGCGGAACCGCGCTCGCGGGGCTCGGCGACACGCTCGCGAAGACGGCGATCGCGTACGTCATCGCGATCGTCGTCGGCGTGGGGCTCGGCGTGACGGTCGGCTCGGTCCGGCTCCTGCGCGATGTCCTGAACCCGTTCGTCATCGCGGCGTACGGCATCCCGAAGATCCTGATCCTGCCGTGGATCGTGCTGCTCACCGGATTCGGCACCACGCCGGCCATCCTCTACGGCGCGCTGCACGGCATCTTTCCGATCATGGTGATGGTGATGGGTGGCGTGCGCGACGTCGACCGCACGCTGATCACGGTGGCGCGCGCGTACGGCGCCACGCCGTGGCAGCTCTACTGGAAGGTGATCCTGCCCGCGATCGTGCCGTCCGTGCTGGCGGGCATGCGGCTCGGGATCGTGTTCTGCCTGCTCGGGGTGCTGGTGGTCGAGATGTTCGCGGGCATGCGCGGCATGGGGTACGTGATGAGCTCCCTCGCCAACGGGTT
>JBGOTH010000055.1:0-10650 GCA_041476345.1 Methylomirabilia bacterium | reverse complement strand
GCGGGAAGCCTGCGCGCCGCGAGCGACGTGGGCGGCGACTACTACGATTTCGTGCCGCTGGGCGGCGGTTACCTCGGTCTCGTCATCGCGGACGTGTCCGGCCACGGCATCAGCTCGGCGATGATGATGACGTCGTTTCGCATGGCTCTTCTCACCGAGCTGTCCCGCGAGTTCTCGCCCGCCGCGGCGCTGCGGCGCATCAACACGCTGCTGTATCGGGACTGCGACCGCTCCCGCATGTTCGTCACCGCCGTGCTCGCCGTCTACGAGCCGCTCACCGGGAACTTCCAATACGCCAACGCCGGTCACAACCCGCCGCGGATGCGCAAGGCGGGCCGGTGCGAGGTGATGCGGCTGGCGGCGACGGGCGTCCCGATCGGGATGTTCGAGGACATGGCGTACACGGAGGCGAGCGTGGTCCTGGAGCAGGGCGACGCGCTCGTGCTCTACACGGACGGGCTCGTGGAGAACCGCAACGCGGCGGGCGTGGCGCTCGGCGAGGCGGGCCTCGACCGCGCGCTGGCGATCGCCGACGGGAACGCGAAGGACCTGCTGGAGTTTCTGCTGGCGCTGAGCGATCGCCACCTCGCGGGCGTGGAGCCGAAGGACGACGTCACCGTCGTCGTCGCCACGGGAACGGGCTGAGACGGGGCAAGTGTGCCCGTCCCCTCCACAATCCGAACAGCAAGCACGGATTGCTTGAGGGGACGGGCACACTCGCCCCGTCTCAGCCCGGCGGAAGCAGCCCCTGCTACGCGCGGAACTCGTCGACGGTCGCGGCCAGCGCGGCGAGGAGATCACGCCGGCGATGGAACCCTCGCGCGGCGATCAGCGCCAGGGCCTCGCGCGCCTCCTGAAGGATCGCGGTATCAGCGCGGCTCAACAGCGCGGCGAGATCGACACGGTCTTGCGGTCGCGTGCGATCGTCCCGAGCGAGCACCTTCAGCGCGATGAGATGACCCATGCGTGCGATCGGCACCGCAAAACCCGGGACGACCTCGAGGGGATCCGCCGCAGCGACGATCTCAGGCTCGATACCCGATGAGGCAAAGAGCAGGTCGATGACCGCGCCGCGACTGTCTTCGTTCGTCTCGACGAGCCGAACGGTCGCCAACCGTTCGGCGACCTCCTGCTCGATGGCAGCGATGACGCGCCACCCGCGCTCTTGAAGACCGAGCACGAGCGTTTCGGCGTCGGCATCCCCGGCGACGAGCACCACGAGGTCGGCATCGCGCGTCAGCCGCGGCTCCACCCGGGCCGAAACCGCGAGACCGCCAACGAGCGCAAACCGATGGCCGAGGTTCCGCAGGTCCGAGACGATGTGACGGAGAGCGGTTTCTGGACTGCTCAGAGACGTGATGGACGTACCGGCGGCCAGGAGATGGGGCGGCCCCAGGCGTCTCCGTGCTCGGCGCCGGGACGAGCGTGCAGCCACGCGATCAGCATGGCTTCGATCTCATGGTCCGTCGCCTCGGGGTGCTCGCGACGCAACTGGGCCCGACGCATCGATTCACCGAGCGCGCAGAGCTCGAATGCCGTGCGTAGCCGGGCTGCCAGCACTTCCGGAGAGTCGTCTACCACACGATCATTGTAGGGCGGTCCCGCCGGGGTGACGGAGGGTTATGTTCCCATCTAGTGGAGCCACCGGCGGACGAGGAAATATTCGTTCACCGGCCGATCGTCCTCCAGCACAGGCGCCGACGGCGCGACCGCGACCACAGCGTCGATGGGGACCTCGTTCGACATGACCCGTTTGAACGGGTATTCGGGTGTCCACTGCGGCGCCCACTCGACGAGGTCTGTGGCCGCCGCCGCGGGCAAGCGACCGGCGACGACCGCCGGCGTGCGGCGCGGCATCGGCGCAAGTCCGGCGATGAAGAAGAACCCTTCCACGCGACCGCCGGTGTCCAGCAGGGCGAAGACGCGCACGTAAGGAAACGAATCCCGGATCGCTTTCGCGACCGCCGCCGTGATCGCCGGCTCGGTCCGCGGCAACCATTGGTGGACGAGCCCCTCCGGGCGGAGCCGGCGGCGCGCGGCGGTGTAGAACTCCTTGGCGTAGAGGAGACCTGACCCCGCCAGCTCCACCGGGTACGGAGGATCGAGCGTGATCACGTCCCACGTCTGCGTGGAGCGTTCGAGGAACCGGCGCCCGTCGTCCACGACGACCCGAGCGCGCGGAGACGCCAGGACCGCCGCGGCATCGGAATGGAAGAACCCGAAGAGCTTCGGCACGCTCGGTATCAGCTCGACGACCGTCGCGTTGATGCCCCAGGTGAGCGCCGACCGGAACGTCGTCCCCATGCCGAAGCAGATGACGAGGGCGTCGCGCGGCGGCGATTCGAGCATGGCGAGCGGCAGGTGCGCCATCATCTTCGTGGTCCACGCCAGCACCGTGGTCGAATGTCCGTTGACGAGCAGCACCTTGGTTCCCCTGATCTCGGCGGCGACGACGGTCGCGGTGTGATCGCGACGCACGTGCCCTTGGGGCAGCCACGCCTCGACGCCCTTCGTCGTCACGATCAGCACGAGCGCTCCCGCCACCAACGCGAGCGGGACGACGATCGCAAGCCCGCGGCGAGGCCGTGCATCGACACCGGGCATGGCAATCGCCAGGGTGGCCAGCACCAACAGCGGCGTCGCGAGAATCACGAGAGCGCCGCGTTCGCCGAACGTCGGAAGCAGCCAGAAACCGGCGACGAGCGGCCCGATGATCGAGCCGAGGACGTTCATCGCATACGCGAGCCCGGCCCGGGCCGGATCACCACCCGTCCAACCGTCGACGAGCTTGGGCGTGAGGTAACCGACGGCCGCACAAAATGGTCCGATCCCGAGGACCACGCGCGCCATCGCCGGGATCGGCAGCCGAAAATCCGCGGCGATCAGCGGCAAGAGCGCGGCACCTCCCGCCACGACCCATCCCCACACCGCCCGGCCGGATCCTCTGCTGGACCACATGCGATACACGCGGGCGCCTGCGAAGGTCGCGGCCAAATAGACGGCCAGGACGGTCGCGAACGCGTACACGTCGGTGCCGAGGTGCGGCGCGAACTGTCGGATCCAGATGACCTCGAACCCGAGACTGAGCAAGCCGGTGAGAAACAACGCCACCAACGTGATCCGGGGCCCTGCGGGCTCCGGACCGTGACGGCCCATGGCCGTCGATTGCGGCATCGACGTCGCCGTGGATTGGGTTGCGCGGCGGGCCAGCCCGAAGGCCACGAGGACCAGCGCGATGTTGAGAAGGCCCGCCACGCGCGCCGTATCGCCGAAACCGAGAAGCTCGATCATCACGAGCGCCGACGCGAGCGTGCCGGCGGTCGCGCCGAGCACGTTGGCCATGTAGAGGAAGCTGAACGCGCGCGCGTCCGTCCCATGGTGGCGTTGCATCGCCGCCATGGCGAACGGAAACGTCGCGCCCATCGCGATACACGCGGGGAGCAAGGCGCCCGCCACCCAGGCGCCCGAGGCCACGTAGTACGCCCACGAGCCCCACGCCACGCCGAGCGTAGTCCCCGAAAGCACGGAGCGTCCCCAGGTGAACCCGACGGGCACCACGACGGACGAGAGCGCGATGACCATCTCGGCCGCGGCGTAGAACCGCAACGGCGCGCCCGCGCCTCGCATCCAGCGCGCGCTCACGCGTCCCGCCCCCCAACTCCCGAGCGCGAGGCCGGCCATGAACACCGACAGCACGATCGACACGAGGGGCGTCGTGACGCCGAAGCTCGCCATCGCGAGCCGCAGCCACACCACCTCGTACACGAGGCTGCAGAAGCCGGACACGAAGAAGATGACGAAGGCCGCGCCGTGGGTCATGGCTACCGGTCGAGCCACACGTTCCAGAAGTGCATGTACGGGCCGTTCTGGAATCCCTGCACGTCCTTGCGGCGCGCATCGAGACGGAAGTAGTCGCCCAGCCGGATGCGCGCGGCATCCGGCGTGTCCGAAGCGCCCGGCGTCGCGACAAGCGCCGACACGGTGAGGAGTATGGCGAAGCTGAAGAGCCACGAAGTCTTCCGGCGCATGTCACTCTCCCGGGTCGATGCGTCGCAGGCGCGCGATGTCGGCGATGTCCTTGGGGCGGCCCGTCGCTTCTTTGTTCTTGAGTAGCGCAGCGCGGCCGATGAAGGCGATCGCGCGGCCGTCGAGCTCCGCCGTCGCGCGGGAGGCCCACGCGTCGTCGAACGTCACGCCCGAGAGCGCCGTCATGATGTCGATGCGTCGAGGCGGCAAGCCGATCTGATAGACCATACCGGGCCGCGCAAGCTCAGCCGCGGTGACCGCGGCTGACTCGACGGGCGCTCCGAACCCGGCGAGCGCCACGAGAACGCGTTGGGCATTCACGATCGTCGGCCGGACGAACACGTCGATGTCTCCGCTGGCTCGGGGCGCGCCGTGGAAGGCCAGCGCGTACGCGCCGACGATCACGAACTCGACGCCCGCGTCGCTGAACTGCGCGAGGAGATCCCGAAAGTCCTCGTTCAGCCCCTCAAGTGTCATCGCCGTCCTGCCGGGTGCCGGGCGGGAACAGTCGCGTCGGAGCTTGTCCGCGATCGTATTCGGGTAACGGCCGCGCGGCTACTTTCCATGCTGATTCGGCGAGCGTCCACATCATCGCGATCCGCTCAGCCACGGTCGTCACCGCGCTCAGATCGTCGAGCGGCTCCTCGCCCAACCGAAAGCGCGCGATAGGCCACCGCCCCCTCGATGCGCGCCGCGCTTCCTTGGAAGGGTCCAACGCCGTCGTCATCGCCGTGATTCTACCCCGCTACCTCACGTCGCCTGGTGCGGCCCGCTCGACCGGTCCGCCGTGGCGCCGAGCGCTGCTTCGGCCGCCGCTTCTCCGCAACGCACGCAGTCCGCGATGCCGACGCCACGATACGCGCCGCCTGCGAGAAACAGCCCGGGCATCGACGCCACACGGTGCTCGATCGCCTCGACGCGCGCGAGGTGGCCGACGAGATACTGCGGCATCGACGCGGGGTGGCGCGCGAGGCGCGTGAGCACTGGCGTCGCGGTGAGACCGAACGCCGCGCGCAGCTCTTCGCGCGCCTGGGCGATCAGCTCATCATCGCCGCGATCGAGCATCACCGCATCAAGCGCACCACCGAGGAAGCAGCGGATCAGCGCATGCCCGTCCGGCGCGCGGCCGGGATACTTCACGCTCGAGAACGTCGCGGCGAGCAGCGCGCGCCCTTCCGTGCGTGGCACCACGAACCCGAAGGCATCGAGCGCGTGCGGCACGTCCTCGCGGCGATAGCCGAGCGAGACGGTGGCCGACGACGCGTACGGGATGTCGCCGAGGAGCGTCGAGACCTGCGGATCGACGTAGCGCAGCAGGCGCGCCGCCGCGTGGGATTCCGCGGCGACGATCACGGCGTCCGCGTCGAACCCACCGCCGCCGATCCCGACCCGCCAGCCCGCGCCCGCACGCTCGATCCCCGTCACGCGCGTCTCGAGCTGGACGGCGCTGTCCGGCAGACGCGCGGCGAGCGTATTCACCATCTGCTGCATGCCGTTCTTGAACGTAACGAAGAGGCTCCAGCGCGCGCCGCTCGTTCCCGGTAGCGGCGCCTTCTTCGCGGCGCGCCAGAGCCCGAGGATCAGGCTGCGCTCGCGCCGCTCGAGCTCGAGGAAGCGCGGCATGGTGGCGGCGAGGCTCAGCTCGTCAGGATCGGCCGTGTAGATGCCGGCGACGAGCGGCTGCGCCACGCGCTCCAGCGCTTCGGCGCCGAGACGGCGGCGTACGAACGCGCCGAGACTTTCGTCGTCGCCCGTGCCGCCACGAGGCAGCACGAGATCCATCGCCATGCGCAGCTTGCCCGGCCACGAGAACAGACTGCTCGTGGCAAACGGCGCAAATCGCGTGGGCGCGAGGAGCTGGAAGCCGTCGGGCAGCGGATGCAAGCGCCCGGCGCGCCACACGAACACTTTTCGATAGCGATCGTCGGTGCGGATCAACTGGTCTTCGACGCCGAGGCGGCGACAGAGCGCGAGCGCCCACGGTTTCTCGGAGAGGAACGAATCCGGCCCCGCTTCGACGGTGAATCCGTCCACGTGCTCGGTCTGGATGGTGCCGCCGAGCCGATCGCGCGCTTCGATCAGGGTGAGGTCGAGCGTGCGGCCATGCTCGCGCGCGATTTCGACCGCGCGGTGCGCGGCGGCCAGACCGGCGATGCCGCCGCCGACGACGACGAGCTTCACGGACTTGACGGCCCAGGGCCGTCACATGACTCGGCCGCCCGCACACCGCGCCGCACGACGTCGGCGAGCGCGGCGATGAAATCGGGATGATCGTTGACGGCGGACGCGCGGTGCAGCGTGATGCCGAGCGCGGCCGCCGTCGCGCGCGCGGCCACGTCGAGATCGTAGAGCACTTCCACGTGATCGCAGACGAACCCGGCGGGCACGACGACGACGTGCCGCACCCGCTCCTCGGCGAGGCTCCGAATCACGTCGTTGATATCGGGCTCGAGCCATCGGTCGCCCGGCGCACCGCTCCGGCTCTGGTACGCGATGGAAAAGCGTTTGTGCGCGAGTCGGCCCGCCACGGCGTGTGCGACAGCGTTGAGCTCGGTGACGTAGGGCGCGTCCTCGGCCATCGCGACGGGGATGCTGTGCGCGGTAAACACGAGCGGCGTCATCATGCGCTGCTCGGCCTGCACCGTGGCCATCGCGTCGCGCGCGCGGCCGGCGACGGCGTCGAGAAAGCCCGCGTGCCCGAACCAGGGATCCGCGAACTCGACTTCTGGGGCGCCGGACGTCGCGGCGCGCGCCCCGCGAACGTCATCCTTATAGCGATCCCACGACGCCTCGCAACGGAGCGCGGACAGGATCACGCCGAGGACGCGCCGGTGCCCGCGCTCGCGCATGTCGGCGAGCGTCTCGTGAAGGAATGGATGCCAGTTGCGCATGCCGACGAACACGGGCAGCGCAGGACCGCCGGTCGTGAGCGCGCGCTCGAGCGCCGCGGCCTGCGCACGCGTCAACGCGGTGAGCGGCGAGCAGCCGCCCGGCATCCGCTCGTAGTGGCGCGCGACGTCGTCGAGCCGCGCGGGAGGAATGCGCCGGCCGCGCGTGACGATCTCGAGGAACGGGCGGATCTCGTCGGGATTCGTCGGACCGCCGAAGGCGATCAGCAGCACCGCGTCGTACCTCACGGCTCAGCGCCGGTCGGAGAGCTCGTGGACGATGTCCACGAGCGCCTTCACGTGCTCGACCGGCGTGTCTTTGTGGATGCCGTGGCCGAGGTTGAAGATGTGGCCCGGCCGGCCGCCGGCGGCGTCCAGGACGGCCTTCGCCCGCTTCCTTATATATAGGGGCGGGGCCAGGAGCACGGCCGGGTCGAGGTTCCCCTGCACCGCCACGTCGTGACCGATGCGCGCCCAGGCCTTGCCAAGATCCACGCGCCAATCGAATCCGATGACGTCACCGCCCGCTTCGCGCATCGACGACAGCAGCGCGGCGGTGCCCGTACCGAAGTGGATCGACGGAATCCCGGGCGTGAGCTTCGTGAAGAGCGCCTTCATGTGCGGCAATACGAACGCGCGATAGTCGTCAGGTCCGAGCGCGCCGATCCACGAGTCGAAGACCTGCACCGCTTCGGCGCCGGCGGCGATCTGGCCGTTGAGATACCGCGCCGTCGCGTCGACCAGCACCTCCATCAGCCGATCCCACGCATTGGGCGCGCCATACATCAATCGCTTCACGTGCAGATAGTCACGCGACGCGCCGCCTTCGACGATGTACGACGCGACGGTGAACGGCGCGCCCGCGAAGCCGATCAACGGCACGCGGCCGGCGAGCGCCTTCTTCACGCGCGTCACCGTGTCGAACACGAAGCCGAGCGAGCTGGCGACGTCCACGGGCGCGAGACGGGCGACGTCGGCGTCGCTGCGCACCGGGCGCTTGATCGACGGGCCTTCACCGGCGCCGAACTCGAGCCCGACGCCGAGCGGCTCGACGATCAGCAGGATGTCGGCAAAGAGGATCGCAGCGTCGACGCCGAGCTTGTCGACGGGCTGCAGCGTGACTTCGGCCGCGGCATCCGGATTCTTGCAGAGCTCGAGGAAGCTCGAACGCGCGCGGATCGCGCGGTACTCCGCCATGTAGCGGCCCGCCTGGCGCATGAGCCAGATCGGCGTGTAGGACGTGGATTCACGACGTGCGGCGCGCAGGAGGGGAGCGTCGGCGGGCATCGAAAAAAGTGTATCATCCAGCCCGCTATGACATACATCGCAGGCAAGTCAGCGTTCCTCCAGATCCTGAAACAGGAAGGTGTCTCCACGATGTTCGGCAACCCCGGCACCACGGAGCTGCCGCTCATGGACGGGCTCGCGCGCGAGCCGGGCATCCGCTACGTGCTCGCGCTGCAGGAGGCCGTCGCCGTGTCGATGGCCGACGGCTACGCGCAGGCGTCCGGCGGCATCGGCGCCGTGAACGTGCACGTGTCGCCGGGTCTCGGGAATGCGATGGGCATGCTCTACGACGCGTACAAGGCGGGCGCGCCGCTGCTGCTCACGGCGGGTCAGCACGATCAATCCTTCACGGTGACGGAGCCGATCCTGTGGTCTGAGCTGGTACCGCTCGCGACGCCGTACGTGAAGTGGGCGGTGGAGATCAAGCGCCTCGAAGATCTGCCGCGCATCGTGCACCGTGCCGCGAAGACGGCGCTCGCGCATCCGCGCGGCCCCGTGTTCCTCTCGCTGCCCGTGGACGTGCTCAACAACGAGCGTGACATCGAGCTCGGCACGCCCTCGCGCGTCGCGCCCGGAATCAGGGGCGATCGTGCGGCGGTCGCCGAAGCCGCGAAGCTACTCGCGCGCGCCGAGAAACCGCTGATCCTCGCGGGTGACGCCGTCGCGCACGGCGACGCGCTCGCCGAGCTGGTCGAGCTGGCGGAGCTCGTCGGCGCGCCGGTGATGCTCGAAGGCGTCGCGAGCACCTGCAACTTCCCGTTCACCCATCCGCTCTACGCGGGCGGCTCGCCGCGCCTCGGGCCGCAGATCAAGGCCGCGCTCATGCGGCACGACCTCGTGCTGTCGATCGGCGCGGACATGTTCACGCTCTCGCTGCCGTCGGACGTCGACCCCATGCCGTTCGGGCTCACCGTGATCCACATGGACGTCGACCCGTGGGAGATCGGCAAGAACTATCCCGCCACCGTCGGCATCCACGGCGATCCGAAGGCGACGCTGCCCGATCTCTCGGAGGCGTTCCGGCGCGAGACGACGAAGAACGGACACAAGGATGCGGCGAAGCGCCGCGAGACGATCGGTGCCGCGAACGCCGCGGAGCGGGCGGAGCTGGTGCGGCAGGCGGAAACGGACGCGAAGCGGATGCCGATGTCCCCGCTCTCGCTCGTGCACGCCGTCTCGAAGGCGACGCCGAAGAACGCCGTCGTCGTCGACGAAGCCATCTCGTCCTCGAACGGTATCCGCACGTTCTTCGACTGCGCCGACAACAAGAGCTTCTTCAGCCTGCGTGGCGGCGGCATCGGCTGGGGTCTGCCGGCCGCGCTCGGCATCAAGCTGGCGCTTCCGAACCGCCCGCTCGTCGCGATGATCGGCGACGGCAGCGCGATGTACACGAACCAGGCGCTGTGGACGGCCGCGCGCGAGAACCTCGCCGTCGTCTACGTGATCTTCAACAACGGCTCGTACCGCATCCTGAAGCAGCGCACGCACGCGCTGAAAGGCTACTCCGCCGAGGACGACGTGTACGTCGGCATGGATCTGACGCCGGCCATCGACTACATCGGCCTCGCGAAGTCGCTCGGCGTGCCGGGCGAGCGCGTGGAGAAGACGCACGACGTCGGCTCCGCCGTCGGCCGCGGGCTCGCGAGCGGCGGCCCGTACCTGATCGACGTCAAGATCGACGCCACGTTCAAGTAACCGCGATGACCGACCGGCTCAAGGGCAAGGTCGCCATCGTCACGGGCGGCGGCTCGCGCGGGCCCGGGCTCGGGAACGGCAAAGCGACGTCCATCCTCTTCGCGCGTGAAGGTGCGCGCGTCCTCGTCGTCGATCACATGAAGGAGCGCGCGGAGGAAACCGTGGCGCTCATCCACGGCGAGGGCGGCACCGCGGAAGCGTTCGCCGCGGACGTCACGCGCACCGCGGACTGCGAGGCGATGGTCGCCGCGGCCGTCGCGCGCTGGGGCGGCCTCGACATCCTGCACAACAACGTCGGCATCGAATCGCGTCACACGCTTCTCGAGACCACCGAAGAGGAGTGGGACCAGGTGATGGCCGTCGACGCGAAGAGCATGTTCCTCGCCACGAAGGCCGCCGTGCCCGCGATGGACAAGCGCGGTGGCGGCTCCGTCATCTGCGTGTCGTCGGTCGCCGCGCTGCGCGGGCACGGACGCACCGCGTACGCGGCGGCGAAGGCGGCGGTGATCGGCTTCGTCAAGACGTGCGCCGTCCAGCTCGGCCCCAAGGGCATCCGCGTCAACGCGATCGCGCCCGGCATGGTGTGGACGCCGATGGTGTCGGATCTCGGTGACGACGCGCGCGAGCGTCGCCGCAAGGCCTCGCCGCTCGGCACCGAGGGCAGCGGCTGGGACGTGGGATGGGGCGCCGTCTATCTGGCGAGCGACGAATCGCGCTGGGTGACGGGCCAAACGCTGATCATCGACGCCGGCGT
>JBGOTH010000054.1:0-10659 GCA_041476345.1 Methylomirabilia bacterium | reverse complement strand
TCCGTTCGGATCCTTGAAGTAGATCGACTTGGCCCAGTCGTGATCCACCACGTCCGTGACTTCCACGCCCTTGGCGATCAGCTCGTTGCGCTTTTCTCCGAGCGCCGCTTCCGAGCCCGCCTCGAACGCGAAGTGATAGAACGCGCTCGGCACGCCGAGCCCGCGGGTGATGCCCGCGTCGTAGTCCATCGGAATGCCCGGCACCCCGCGCGCTTCCATGAACGCGAGGAGCTGGTCGCGCCCCGTGTCGAAGAAGATGTGGCGGATCTGTCCGCCCTCCTGGACCTTGATGGTGTCGCAGCGCACCGCCTTGAACCCGAGGACACCCTCGTAGAAATCGCGGGTTTTATCGAGATCCAGGGTCGAGAGACCGACGTGCGAGAACCCTCTGTGAGACATGCTCTGTCCTCCGTGCCACGATCCTACCCCACGGAGGAGTCCCTGTGGGATCGCGCTCCTCCAGATATACTTGCCGCGGTCGTGTCTTGACAACCCGCGCGGCGCGGCGCAGTTTTGGCCCCGCGATCGGTGCGCCGGCAGGCGCAGAGAGTGAGGATGCGATGAAGCGTTCCTGGAAGATCGTGGCCGTTGTCGTGGCGCTCGTGCTCGTGGCCGGAGGCGCCTACACGGCGCGCGCGGCCGACCCCATCAAGATCGGCTTCGGCATGGCGCTGACGGGCGGGTTGTCCGCCAACGGCAAGCCGGCGCTGCTCGCCATGCAGATCTGGAAGGACGACGTCAACAAGAAGGGCGGCCTGCTCGGCCGGCCCGTGGAGCTCGTCTTCTACGACGACCAGACCAACCCGTCCACCGTGCCCGGCATCTACTCGAAGCTGCTGGACGTCGACAAGGTCCAGCTCATCGTGTCCGGCTATGGAACGAACCTGATCGCGCCGCTCATGCCGATCGCGATGGAGCGCAAGCTGACGGTCATCGGCATCTTCGGGCTTGGCAACAACGAGAAGTACCAGTACCCGAACTATTTCCAGATCTCGCCGGTTGGGCCCGATCCGGCCACCGCCATGCCGATCGGCTTCTTCGAGCTGGCCGCGAAGCAGACGCCCCGGCCGCAGACGGTGGCGCTGGTGGGCGCGGACGCCGAGTATCCGCAGACCGCGCTCGTGGGCGCCCGCGAAGTGGTCAAGCGGCTCGGGTTCAAGACGGTCTACGACAAGACGTATCCGCCGAGCACGGTCGACTACACGCCGATCGTCCGCGCGATCAAGGCGACGAACGCCGACATCGTGTTCGTGGCGTCGTACCCGCCGGATTCCGTGGGCATCCTGCGCGCGGCGCACGAGATCTCGCTGCAGCCGAAGATCTTCGGCGGCGGCATGGTGGGCCTGCAGTTCACGACCATCATGACGAGCATGGGCGCGATGCTGAACGGCGTCGTGAACTACGACTACTGGGTGCCGGAGCCGACGATGATGTTCCCGGGCATCCAGGATTTCTTCAAGCAGTATCAGCCGCGCGCGGCCAAGGAAGGCGTCGACACGCTCGGGTACTACCTGCCGCCCTACACGTACGCGGCGATGCAGGTGCTCGGGAGCGCGGTCGAAGCGACCAAGGGCCTCGACCAGCAGAAGATCGCGGACCACATCCGCGCCCACGAGTTCAGCACGATCGTCGGGAAGATCAAGTTCGGCAAGAACGGCGAGTGGGCCAAGGGCCGCACGCTCATGGTGCAGTACCAGAAGGTCCAGGGCGGCGACGTCGAGCAGTTCCGCGGGCCGGGCAAGAAGCCGGTCCTCTATCCTGAGGAGCTCAAGTCGGGCAACCTCATCTATCCGTATTCGGCCGCGCTGAAATAGTCCGCGTTCTTTGTTCTCCTGGGACCTGTTGGCGAATGCCGTGGTCGCCGGACTGCTGATCGGGGGCTTCTATGCCGCCGTGAGCCTGGGCATCGGGCTCATCTTCGGCCTCCTCGACATCGCCAACATCGCCCAGCCCGCGTTCCTCGTCCTCGGCGCGTACATGACCTACGTGGTGAATACTTCGTACGGTGTGGACCCGATCGTGGCGGGGATCCTCTTCACGCCCGTCTTCTACCTGCTCGGCGCCGCCGTGTATCGCGTCTACTACGAGAGCTTCGAGCGCCGGGGCGCGGAATCGCTGCGCGGCCTCGTCTTTTTCTTCGGCCTGCTCTTCATCATCGAAGTGAGTCTCAGCTTGAAGTTCGGCGTCGATTATCGCCTCGTCCAAGCGGGATACATCGGCAAGTCGATCGAGTTCGGCGGCGTCGGGATCGCATTCCGCTATCTCATCCCCTGCGTCGTCGGCGTCGCGATGACGGGCGCGCTCTACCTCTTCCTCGGCCGCACGTTCTACGGGCGCGCGATCATGGCCGTCTCGCAGGATCAGGCGGCGCTGCGCCTGATGGGCGCCAATCCCGTCAAAATCAAGACCATCGCGTTCGGCATCGGCATCGCGGCGGCCAGCCTCGCCGGCGCGCTGCTCATCACCATCGCGCCGGTGATCCCGTCGACCGACCGCGACTACATCGGCCGGATGTTCGCCATCACCGTTCTCGGCGGCATGGGCAGCATCGGCGGGACGCTCGTCGCCGGCGTCATCCTCGGCGTCGTCGAAAGCCTGATGGCCACGTTCGCCGGCCCTTCGTGGTCGCTCGCGGTGTCGTTCGGCATCCTGCTCCTCGTGCTCGCCGTGCGGCCGGCGGGCCTCTTCGGGCGGTAGATGGCGCGCACGGGCTTCGCGTTGCTGGTGGGTATCGCCGTCATGGCGGCCGGCATCGGCTTCGCGTCGCTGCGCGTGAACCCGTACCTCTACTTCGCCGGCTACGTCATCCTCCAGTACATCGTCATCGCGACGGCGTGGAACATCCTCGGCGGCTACGCGGGCTACGTGAACTTCGGCACGCCCGCGTTCTTCGCGATGGGGGCCTACACCGCCGTCTTCCTCATCCGGACGGTGAAGGCGCCGCTGCCGGTGCTGATCCTCGCGGGCGGGCTCGTCGCCGCCCTGCTCGGGCTCGGCATCGGCTACCTCACGCTGCGCCTGCGCGGCACCTTCTTTTCCATCGCGACGCTGGCCCTGGCGGTCGTCCTCCAGACGGTGATCATGAACTGGGACTTCGTCGGCGGCTCGCGCGGCCTCAGCGTCATCCGTCCGAGCAATCCGCCGTTCGGCAACTACGTCATGTTCCTCTTCACCGTGATGGGCGGCCTCGCCGTCGGCGCGGTGCTGATCGCGCGGTGGGTCGAGCAGTCGTGGATCGGGCGCGGGCTGGCCGCGCTGCGCGACAACGAGGAGGCGGCGGAGTGCATGGGCGTGCCCACGCTGCGCCTGAAGCTCTTCGCCACCACCATCAGCGGCTTCCTGCTCGGGGTGGCGGGCGCCCCCTTCCCGTACTACGTCACGTTCATCGAGCCGAACTCGGCCTTCGCCATCGACTACGCCGTGAACGCGCTCGCCATGCCGATGATCGGCGGGACGACGAGCTGGGTGGGGCCGGTGATCGGCGCGGTGCTGCTCGGCACCGCGCAGCAGCTGGCGACGGTGACGATCTCGTCGGAGATGAACCTGTTCATCGTGGGCGTCGTGCTGGTCCTCTTCGTCGTGCTGGCGCCCGAGGGCATCCTCGGCCTCGTGCGGCGCCTGCGAGGGCGGTGACGCGATGACGAAGACGCTGCTCGAGGTGGACGGCCTCGTCAAGCGATTCGGTGGCTTCACCGCGCTCAACCGCGTCAGCATTCACGTGAAGGAGGGCGAGCGGTTCGGGCTCATCGGGCCCAACGGGTCGGGCAAGACCACGCTCATCAACTGCGTGTCCGGCTCCCTCACCGCCGACGAAGGGCGGATCAGCTTCGACGGCAGGGACATCACGCGAGATCCGCCGCATCGGCGCACGCGGCTCGGCATCGCACGCACCTTCCAGATCCCGAAGCCGTTCACCAGCATGACGGTCCGCGAAAACCTGGGCATTCCGCTGGAATACACGGGGCACGCGCGGGGTCACGGGCCCGGCGCCGAGATCGAGGACATCCTGCGCGACATCGGCCTCGAAGCGAAGGCGCACCTGCGGCCGGCCGGGCTCACGCAGATCGAGATGCGAAAGCTGGAGCTGGCGCGCGCGATGGCGGCGCGGCCGAAGCTCCTGATCTCCGACGAGGCCATGGCCGGACTCTCTCACGCCGAAGTGGACGACATCCTGACCATCCTCTTCCGGCTGAACGCGCAGGGCATCACGATCATCATGATCGAGCACATCATGCGGGCCGTGATGCGCTTCTCCGAGCGCATCGTCGTGCTGGACGCCGGCGAGCTGATCGCGGAAGGCACGCCGGACGAGATCGTCACGAACCCGGCCGTGGAGAAGGCCTACCTTGGCGAGTAACCTCGTCGTCAAGAACGTCGACGCGGGGTACGGCGCGGTGCGCGTGCTGCACGACGTGTCCATCGAGGTGCGGGACGGCGAGACCGTCGCGCTGCTCGGCACCAACGGCAACGGCAAGAGCACGCTGATCAAGTGCATCATGGGCATGGTCACGCCGGAAGCCGGCGAAGTGTTTCTCGAGGCCGACGGCACGCGGATCGATCTCATCGGAAAGTCCACGGAAGAGATCGTGAATCTCGGGATCGCGCTGGTGCCCGAGGGCCGCCGCCTCTTCCCCCGGCTGAGCGTCGAGGAAAATCTCCTGCTCGGCGCCTATCGGCCGGCGGCTCGCGCCGACATCGCGAAGAACCTCGCGTTCGCCTACGACGCCTTCCCGGTGCTGCGGGGGCGGCGGGGTCAGCTCGCGGGGAGCATGAGCGGCGGCGAGCAGCAGATGCTCGCGGTGGGCCGCGCGCTGATGTCGTCGCCGCGGCTGCTCATCGTCGACGAGCCCTCGGTCGGTCTCGCGCCGATCCTGGTCAGCCGCGTGATCGCGAAGATCAAGGAGCTCAAGGAGCAGTACCAGCTCACCGTCCTCATGGCGGAGCAGAACTTCAACCAGGCGACCAAGATCGCCGACCGCGGCTACATCATCGTGCACGGCCAGATCGTGTTCGAGGGCCACAGCACGAGCGAGCTGCGCGAGAACGAGCTGGTGAAGAAGTACTACCTCGGCGTCTGACGCCTATCCCGCGCCGCGCCAGAGCGTAAAGCCCGCCGCCGCAAAGTCTTGATCGAACCCGAGGACGTGGTGGCAGCGCGTCACCTGCATGACCGCGAAGCTCACCGCATCGGCATACGTGATCGGACGCGGGGCCAACCGCTCGAGCCACAGGCGAGCCGCGGCGTGGTTGTCGTCGGTGGCGAAGTGCACCACCAGACTGCTGCTCGCATCCATGCGCTCCAACGCGCGAAGCGCCGCTTGCACCCCGGCGCGGAACAGCGTCAGGCGATGGGTCTCGGCGACGATGAGATTCGTCGTCAGCAACGGAATGCGACGGGCGAGGGCCTCGCGGAACAATCGGTCGGCGTCAGCGTGATGCTGGTCGCGCCGGCTCCGCAGCGCGATCCAGGCTCCGCTATCGACGAACAGTCTTGCGGGAGCGTCGGACGCGCGCGCGATACGGTGCGGGCGACTCGGCAACGTAGGTCTCGTTGAGGAAACGGTCGAAGCTTTCGCTCAGGTCGGCGGGCAACCCGTCGATATCACCACTCAGGTCGAGCAGCGGATCGTCCGCCGGCCGCCGTGTGAGCGCGCGCACGGCCGCACGGATGGCCTGGGACTTGGTCCATCCGCGCTCACGCGCCCAGGCATCGAGCTGGTCGAGATCCCGCTCCTCGAGATACACCTGCAGGGGTCGACTCATGATCCACGACTCTACACAGTCATGACTTATGTATCAATGCAATCATGAAGCGGGCGTGTCTCGCCGCCTTTGCTAGGGAATCAGGATCAGCTTCCCCGTGGACTGCCGCGATTCGAGATAGCGATGCGCCTCCGCCGCCTGCGCGAGCGGGAATGTTTTCCCGATGTGGAGCTTCAGCTTTCCCTCACGCATGAGGGCGAAGCAGCGCGCCGCGCTCTCCCGCGTCTTCTCGGGAAAATTCCGCGTGACCGTCGGCACCATGAAGCCGCTGACCTTCTGAGACTTCGCGGACAGCGTGGCGACGTTGAGCGGATCCGTGGGGCCGCCCGCGCGCCCGAACAGGATCAGGTGTCCGAACGGCGCGAGACAGCGGAGCCCTTCCCCGAACGTCGGCTTCCCGACCGCGTCGAGGATGAGATCGACGCCGCGGCCGTCCGTCAGCCGGAGCACTTCGTCGGCGAACTTCTGCGTCGAGTAGTTGATGACGGCGTCCGCGCCGGCGTCCTGCACGAGCTGCTTTTTCACGTCGCTCCCCACCGTCCCGAACACGCGCGCGCCGGCCGCCTTCGCGAGCTGCACCGCGACGATGCCCACGCCGCCGGCCGCTGCATGCACGAGGACGGTCTTGCCGGGCCCCGTCGAATCCGCCGTGTGCAGCATGTGATAGGCGGTCATCACCTGGATCGGGAACGCGGCGCCGTGCTCGAAGCTCACGGAATCCGGCAGCGGAATGACCATGGGCGCCGGCGCCTGGCAATACTCCGCGTACGACTTGACCGTAAACGCGGCCACGCGTTGGCCGATACGCAGATCCGTCACGCCGTCGCCGACGGCCTCGATCACGCCCGCCGCTTCCATACCCGGCGTATCGGGCAGCTTCGGCTTCACGACGTACGTGCCCTGCCGGAAGCGCGTGTCCGCGAAGTTCACGCCGATCGCGTGCACCTTGATGAGCACCATCCCTGGACGCACGTCGGGCTTCGGGACGTCCGACAGCGTCAGCACTTCGGGACCGCCGGTCTGCGTGAAGACAATCGCTTTCATCACTTCCTCCTTCGCCGCGCGCCAGCATACCCGATTTGCGGCATACTCCCCGTCATGGCGACCCAATTCGGAAGGATCACCGCGCCCGACGTGGCCTGGCTCGCGAAGCAGCCGGTCGAGCCGGTCCTCGAGCCCGACCTGCCCATCATCGACACGCACCATCACCTGTGGGATCGACCGGATCATCGCTACCTGCTGCACGAGCTCCTCGACGACCTCCGCACGGGCCACAACGTCGTCGCCACCGTGTTCGTCGAATGCCACTCGATGTACCGCGCCCACGGCCCGGCGGAGATGCGCCCGGTGGGTGAGACGGAGTTCGTGGCGGGCGTCGCGGCGATGAGCGACAGCGGCCAGTTCGGGGCCACGCGCGTGGCCGCGGGGATCGTGGGCTTCGCGGATCTCACGCTCGGCGACCGCGTCGAGCCGGTGCTCGAGGCGCATTCACGCGCCGGCGGCGGGCGGTTTCGCGGCGTGCGTCACTCGGCCGCGTGGGACGCGGACCCGGTGATCGGCAACAGCCGCACGGCCACGGCGCCGCACCTGCTGGCACGCGCGGACTTTCGCGCGGGCCTCGCGCGTCTGACCGCGCTCGGCCTCTCGCTGGATGCCTGGCAGTTTCACCCGCAGCTTCCCGACACGATCGCCCTGGCGCGCGCGTTCCCCAACGCGAACATCATCGTGGGGCACTGCGGCGGGCCGCTGGGCTACGGCGTCTACGCGGGCAAGAAGGACGAAATCTTCGCGGGCTGGAAGGCCGACATCATCGAGCTGGCGAAGTGCGAGAACGTGGTGATGAAGCTCGGCGGCATGATGATGCGGCTCGCCGCGTACGACTACGGCGCGTTGCCCGCGCCGCCGTCGTCAGCCGAGCTGGCGGGCTACTGGCGCCCCTATCTCGAGACGTGCATCGAGCGCTTTGGCGCGAACCGCTGCATGGTCGAGAGCAACTTCCCCGTGGAAAAGATGGGCATCGGGTACGCCGCGCTGTGGAACGCGCTCAAGCGCGTCACCGCGGGCGCGTCCGCCGACGAGAAGCGCGCGATGTTCAGCGACACCGCGCGCCGCGCCTACCGGCTCACGGAGCCTGGCGCAGCGTGATTCCACCGTCGACGGCGATCCACTGTCCGGTGATGTTCCGGGCGACGTCGCTCGCGAGGAACGCCGCGAGCTGACCGATGTCCTCCGGCGTCTGCTCGCGCCCGAGCGGCACGCGGCGCTTCACGACCTCGTCGAAGATCTCGCGCGGCTGCAGCTCCGCATACGCAGGCTCGGTGCGCTTCATCCGCCGCGCGAGTCCCTCCCACGCGCGCGTCCACAGGAATCCAGGACAGATCGCGTTCACGCGGATGTCGTACGGCGCGTATTCGAGCGCGAGGCTCTTCGTCAGCGACACCACGCCCGCCTTCGCCGCGGCGTAGGCGGGGAGCTGGGGCGACGCGACCAGCGCCGCGATCGACGCGATGTTGACGATCGCGCCGCCACCCCGCGCCATCAGGTGCGGCAGCGCGGCCTTCGTCGTGAGGAAGGTCGTCTTCAGATTCTGCGAGAGGTAGTCGTCCCAGAGCTGCGCCGACATGACGGTGGCCGAGGTTTGTCGCGGCGAGTGCTGATCGACCGGGCCGCGGCCGACGCCGGCATTGTTCACCACGATGTCGAGCCCGCCGAAGCGCTCGACCACTTTGAGCACCGCCGCGTCGACGGCCGATTCGACGGCAACGTCGCAGGCAAGCGCCATCCCCGGCGTGGGCAGCGAGGCGGCGGTCTTTTCGGCTTCGACGCCATCGAGATCGAGAATCGCGACGCGCGCGCCCTGGGACGCCATCACGCGCGCGATGCCGGCGCCGATGCCGCGCGCGCCGCCCGTGACGATCGCCCGCTTGCCCTTCAGCATTTACGCGCTGCCGCCGAGAAAGCCGATCGCGTTCACTTCGACCGAGAGCTGCGGCGTGGCGAGCGCCTTCACTTCCACGAGCGTCGACGTGGGGAAATCGCCCGTGAAGACTTCCTTGCGCGCCTTCCAGACTTCTTCGCGCTGCTTGATGTCCGTCACGTAGATGTCCACCCGGATGATGTCGTTCATCGTGCCGCCCGCCGCTTCCATCAGGTGCTTGATCTTGCCGAAGGTCTCCTTCGCCTGGCTGTACATCGAGCCGTCGCCGAGCAGGCCGCCCTTGCCGTCGTTGGCGGTCATGCCGGCGATGAACACCTGGTTGCCGTGGACGCGGCAGTTCGACCACGTGCCGGGCGCCGCTTCCTTCACGTTCGGGCTGGTGACGCGCTTCATCGCCATGACGTTTTCTCCTCTACGTGCGCGCCTTCTTGAACGCGCGCTCGAAGCCGGGAAGCGCGCGCACCACGGTGTCGCGCTCGACGGTCAGTGAGATGCGAATGTGGCCGGGCATGCCGAAGCCGGACCCGGGGACCGTGAGCACGCCCTCGTCGGCGAGCATGCGGACGAACGCCACGTCGTCGTCGATGGGCGTGCGCGGGAACACGTAGAACGCGCCCTGCGGCTTCACGCACTGGTAGCCGATGCGCGTGAGGCCCGCGTACATGAGGTCGCGCTTCTCGCGATACGGCGCCACGTCGATCACGAGGTCGCCGACGTCCGCCACCACCCACTGCCACAGCGCCGGCGCGTTCACGAAGCCGAGCACGCGAGACGTGAACGTGCAGGCCTCGAAGAGCTCCGCGGCCTCCGCCATGCGCGGCGAGAACGCGAGGTAGCCGATACGCTCCCCGGGAATGGCCAGTGACTTGGACCACGACGTGGCGACGATCGAGCGCGTCACCAGCGGCGGGACTTCCGGTGGAACGACATCGTCGAACACCAGCGCCTTGTACGGTTCGTCGCTGATGAGGACGATCGGGTGATCGGCGCGCTGGAGCACGGCCTCGATGTCGACGAACGTCTGCGCGGGATAGATGACGCCGCTCGGGTTGTTCGGCGAGTTGACGAGGATCGCGCGCGTGCGCGGCGTGACCGCGGCCTCGATCCTTGCGACGTCCGGCGTCAGATCGGCCTTCGGCGGCACGACGACGAGCCGGCCGCCGTGGTTCTCCGCGTAGTACACGTACTCCACGAAGAACGGCGCCACCGTGATGACCTCGTCGCTGGGATCGAGCAGCGCCTTCAGGACGGAGTTGAGCGCGCCACCGGCGCCCACGGTCATCAGGATGTGATTCGCGGTGTACGGCAGGCCCGTGGCGGCGCTCACCCGCTTCGCGATAGCCGCGCGCACCTTGGGATGCCCGGCGTTCGGCATGTAGGCGTGCAGGTGGGGCTCCGTGCTGTCGAGCACGCGGCGCGCGGCGGCCAGCACGGCGGGCGGCGGCTCGATCTCGGGGTTGCCCAGCGAGAAGTCGAAGACCTTGTCGGCGCCGCGCTCCTGCTTGAGACGCGCGCCCTCCTCGAACATGCGGCGGATCCACGAGGCTTTCTTCAGATTGTCGGCGACGGTCCTGGAGGTCATCACGGCCGGAGTATAGTCAACGTCATGAAATTCGGTGTGTGGATTCCGAACGTCCGGCACCTGGCCACGCCGGCGATCATTCGCGCCGCGGCGGTGCGCGCCGAGCAGCTCGGCTACGACTCCGTGTGGGCCAGCGATCACGTCGTGGTGCCGCACGCCAACGTCAAGAACTTCGGCGAGACCGTCTTCGATCCCCTGGTGACGCTCGCCGTCATCGCGGGGGCGACGAGCCGGGTCCTCCTCGGCACCACGGTGCTCATCGTCCCGTACCGCAACGCCGTCGTCACCGCGAAGATGATCTCGTCTCTCGACGCGCTGAGCGGCGGCCGATTCATCTTCGGCATCGGAGCCGGCTGGGTCGAGGCGGAGAGCGCGG
>JBGOTH010000053.1:0-10760 GCA_041476345.1 Methylomirabilia bacterium | reverse complement strand
TTCAGACGCGCGCGCTCGTCGTACCCGTACGCCCCGACCTCGTAGCTGACCGTCCACGTTCCCCACTCGCCTGCGACGACGGGCGTAGCCGGCGTGATCCACGCGCGGCCGACGTAACGCGGATCGGTGTTGATCGGCATGGTTAAGCGCCGGGTGCATTCACGGCCACGAGCTTCAGCCCTGGCACGTCCTTGAAATCCTTCACATTCACGGTCAGGAGCATGAATTTGTGCTCGACCGCCTGCGCAGCGAGCCAGAGGTCCTCGACCCGGAACTCGTGGCCGCGACCGGATTTCGCCAGGGCGGCGGCCAGGACACCGAAGACTTCGGCCGTTTCGGCGCCGATGCGCAGTAGCGGCTTGCGGCGCATCCGCCGCAGCATCGTCATGGCTTTATGCTTCTGCTTCGCATCGGCCATCCGCTCGATGCCGAAGCGGATCTCCGCCAGATTGACCGGCGAAAGGTAGACCGGAGCCTGACGGGTCATGGCGTGAATGTCGGCGGCGCTCAGCCGGCCCCGTTCGATGTCGATCCAGAGGCCGGTATCGATCAGGAAGCCCACGGATCGCGCAACTCGTCGAGCGTCCCGCGCTTGCGCTTCGTCGCCCTGGCGATGGCAGCGGCGAGCGCGGCGGCGGTGCCCTCGTCGAGCGTGCGGTACAGATCGCCGAGAACTTCGAGGGCGGTCTGCGCCGGCGGCTCCGGGATCAGGCGCGCGATCTGCCGACGATTGCGGACCAGCACCACTTCTTCCTGCTCGCGCTCGACGCCGTCGAGAACGGCGCTGAAATTCCGGGCGACTTCGGTCACGCTCAAAGTTTTCATTTTGGAATACTATCAGATCGTATCTGATTCTGCAGTTCGGCCGACTTTCGGCAACCGCTGACCATCGGCGCGCTGCGCCGCCGCGTCCAGGAACGTCTCCAGATGATCGTCGATCACGCGTTAGAACGCGCTGATACTTGGCACGGCAGTGGGCCACGCCGACGACGTAGGCGCAATCTCAGGACGCCGACAATGCCGCGAAAGCGATACGCGGCACGCGTGGGGGTGGGCGTGCGAAGGGAGACCACCGGGCGAGTGTCTATTTCCTGGAACGGCGCTGGCACGCCGGCACCAACGCGATATCCCCGCCGCCGCCCGCGCACTGGTCTAGCAGGCTGCGGGAACTCGTGCGCCTTGCTCTCGGCATACGCGAGCCGCTTGACGAGCTCGGCACGGAGCATCGAGCCGGGCACGATGTCGTCGATCAGCATCTCGGACGCGAGCTTATAGACGTCGACGTCCTTCGCGTACTCGTCGCGCTTCTGCTTCACGTACGCGGCCCGCTCGCTCTCCGGCAGCTCCATGATCTTGTTGTAGTAGACGGCGTTGACCGCGGGCTCCGGACCCATGATCGCGACCTGGCCCTGCGGCAGCGCGATCGTCGCGTCGGGCTCGAACGCCGGGCCGCACATCGCGTAGAGGCCGGCGCCGTAGCACTTGCGCACGATCACCGAGATCTTCGGCACCGTCGCCTGCGAGGTGGCGAAGACCATCTTCGCGCCGTGACGGATGATCCCTTGCCGCTCGACCTTCGTCCCGACCATGAACCCCGCGACGTCGGACAGGTACACGAGAGGGATGTTGTACGCGTTGCAGAGCCAGATGAACTTGGCGGCCTTGTCGGAGGAATCGACCATCAGCACGCCGCCCTTCACCTTGGGCTGGTTGGCCACGATGCCGACGACGCGCCCCGCGAGCCGCGCCAACCCGACGATGATTTCCTGGGCGAAGAGCCGCTTGACGTCGAACCAGGAGCCCTCGTCGACGATGCGGTCGATGACCTCGTACATGTCGAAGTACTTGCGCTGGTCGTACGGCACGATCTCGTCGATCGGCCGCCCGGCTTTCGGCTCCACGGCATCGCGCGGCGCAGGCGTCTCTCGAAACGATCCCGGCATGTACGTGAGGTAGCGCTTCGCGATCTCGATCGCGTCCTCGTCGGACGCCGCGAGCACGTCGCCGCAGCCGGAGACCGTGCAGTGCATGCGTGCGCCCCCGAGCTCCTCGAGCGTCGTCTTCTCGCCGATGGCCATCTCGACCATGCGCGGGCTGCCGACGTAGAGCGAGGCCTTGCCGTCGACCATGATCACGAGATCCGTGAGCGCGGGGAGATAGGCGGAGCCGGCGGGTGACGGGCCGAAAAGAATGCAGACCTGCGGCACCACACCCGAGAGCTGCACCTCGTTGTAGAAGATCCGCCCCGCGTGAAAGCGGCCCGGGAAGATCTTGATCTGCTCGGAGATCCGGCCGCCCGCGGCGTCGACCAGATAGATCATGGGCACCTGGAGCCGCGCGGCCTTCTCCTGGATGCGGACGATCTTCAGGACGGTCTTCTCGCCCCACGACCCGGCCTTGACCGTGTAGTCGTTCGCCATGACGCACACGGTGCGACCGCCGACCGTCCCGACGCCGGTGACCACGCCGTCGGCGGGCGTGTCCGGTTCTTGATTGCGGGCGAAGAGAAAGTCTTCCTGGAACGGATATCCGGGGTCGAGCAGCAGCTTCAGACGATCGCGGACGAAGAGCTTGCCTTCGGCGCGCAGCTTCTCACGGTACTTGACGTGGCCCTCTTCGATCCGGGCCCGCTCCTCGTGATAGCGCTGCTCGCCCGCGCTCATCGACTACCGCCCGGGATCCGCGTTGGCCCAGACGATGATGATGAGGACGCCGTCACTGAAGCGAGGGCCGCCGATCACCGCGGGGTGGCCGCGGGCCGCCTGGACGTGCGCGTTCAGCTCGGCCATGCTCCCGTGGGCGAGCCGAAGCCGAAAGCGGACGACGTGGTCGACGACCGAGTCCGGCGTCAGCTCGAGCAATCGGTCGCCCGGCATGATCCAGCGCTCCGTCGTGCCGACGGCGACCTCGGCGCGGTAACGATCGAGCGACGTGTACTCGCGATACTTGAAGAGCTGGCGCAGCTTGGGCAAGAACGCCTCGAACCGCTCGTCGACCGGTAGGGCCGGCGCCGGACGCGCGGCGGGCGCCGGCGGCACGTCGGTCGCGAGGAGCACACGGGCGCCGAAGCGGACCATTTGTTGGGCGTACGCCGACATGGGCGCGACGAGCGTGCCCAGCGTGCCCAGCGCGACGAGCAGCATCGCGAGCGGGCCCAGCACGGCACGCAGCCGCTTACGGGCGTTGTGCAGGCGCGACATCACCGTCCCCATCGGAATCTTCAAGACGTCCGCGATCTCCCGGTACGAGAGGCCTTCGAGGTCACTCAGCATGATAATGGCCCGATGATGCTCGGGCAAAGTGTCGAGCGCCCGCGTGATGCGCCGGCGCTCCTCGGCCCGCGCCGCCGCGTCGTCGGGCTCTTCTGAAGGGTCGGGCATCGTGCGTTCCCATTCTTCCTCCGTCACACGCTCGGTCCCGAACGCGCGGCCCGCGGCCCCGCGCTGGCGCGCCTTGTCGTGGGCCACGTTCATGACGATCCGGAACAGCCACGTGTAGAACGCCGATTGCCCGCGGAACGAGGGCAGCGCCTGGTAGGCCTTGATGAACGCCTCCTGGGCGACATCCCACGCGTCCTCCTGGCTGCGGAGCACGTTGTACGCCAGCCGAAACACCCGTTGCCGGTATTTCTCGACGAGCGGCTCGAAGGCCGCGGGCTCACCGCCGCGGACCCGCTCGACGAGCGTTGCGTCGTCGACGTCCACGGTGGCTGGTTAGACGGCGGGGGGAAAGAGCTGATTCACCGTCGAGCCGGGCGGCGGCGTCGCGGGCGAGACGCCCCGGCGTCGCCGAGGACGACGAGCGCGTCGAGGCCGAGGAGATAGCTCAGCGGACCGAAGCCGGCGATCTGCCCGCGCGCCACCGGCGCGATGACCGAATGTCGCCGGAAATCCTCGCGCCCGTGCACGTTCGAGAGGTGCACCTCGACCACCGGCACGCCGATGGCCGCGACCGCGTCGCGCAGCGCGATCGAGTAGTGGGTGAACGCGCCGGGATTGAACACCACGCCGCCGAACCCCTCCCGCGAGGCGCCCTGAAGCCAGTCGATGAGCTGCCCCTCGGCGTTCGATTGCCGGGACTCGACGCGGACGCCGAGATCCCGCGCGTGATCGCGAATGAGCTTGTCGACATCCGCCAGGGTCGCGCGGCCGTAGACGGCGGGCTCACGGGTGCCGAGGAGGTTGAGGTTCGGGCCGTGGAGGACGAGCGCGGCGCGCAGCGGCATGTCGCCCTTGATGATATCAGTGCGCGACGAACACCGAGAGTAACCAGTCGATGACCGCGAAGAGCACCAGTCCGCCGAAGACCGTCCAGGCGAGCGCCGGGCCACCCTCGCGGTTGACCTCGGGGATCAGGTCCGAGGCCGCCACGTAGATCGTGACCCCGGCGGAGAGGGCCAGGGCGTAGCCGATGTGGTGCTTCGCCACGAACGCCGTCGCGAACGCGCCGAGCAGCGTGAGCAGGCCCAGAAGACCGGCGGCGGCGAGCGCGCGCGCCCGCGAATGGCCGCTCGCCAGCATGATCGACGCGACCGTGAAGCCTTCGGGCAGCTTGTGCACGAGGACGGCGACGAAGAGCAAGATCCCGAGCGTCGTCCCGATCATGAAGCCCGCGGCAATCGCCACGCCGTCGAACAACGTGTGGACCCCGAGCCCGAGCACCGCGAGATAGCCCGCCGACGGACGCAACAGCGCCTCGTGATGAATCTCCTCGCCGAAGTGAAAATGCGGAGCGACCGTGTGCTCGAACAGGTGGACGCCGAAGTAGCCGAGGAGCACAAACAGGAACGCGTGCTCGACGTGCGCGCTTTCCGGCAGCATCCGCACGAACGCGGCGGCCAGCATGAACCCCGCGCCCGCCGCGACGAAGTATTTGAGGCGCGTCCCGCCGCGTCTATGGGTGGCCGTGACGACGACGGCACCGGCCAGATCGCCCGCCGCGGCGACGGCCGCGAACGCCAAGTATGCTAGCATTTGGTGCAAGATAGCATGGTCATCCCAGCCTCCTCGCAGGTCCTCGGTGTCATGCTGGTCAAGGAAGCGCTCATCACTCCCGAAGTCCTCGCTCTGGCGCTCGCGCGCGTGCACACGACCGGCGAGAGCCTCGGCGAAGCGCTCGTGTCGATGGGGGCCGTCGCGGCCAACGACGGGCTGCGCGTCGTGGCACTCCAGCACGGCCTGACTTACCTGTCGCGGGACGAGATGCCCCCAACCCTGCCCGTCGTCAAGAATCTCTCGCTCAAGTACCTCCGGCAGTACAGCGTGTGCCCGCTCGGCGTGGACGGCGGCGTCCTGACCGTCGCGACCTCGGATCCGCTGAACCCTGTCATCGCCGACGATTTGCGCCAGGCCACGGGGCTGTCGGTCCGCATCGTGGTGAGTCCGCTCGAGGCGATCACGGACGCGCTCGAGCGCACCTACGAGGGCGCGACGACGCAGATCCAGCGCATCGTCGAAGGCATGGAGGACGACCACGGCCCGGATGGCGACGAGGACGTGAACCACCTGCGCGACATGGCCTTCGAAGCGCCCGTCGTGCGCCTCGTCAACCTGCTCGTCGAGAACGCGATCGGCGCACGCGCCTCCGACATCCACATCGAGCCGTTCGAGGACACGCTGCGCATCCGGTACCGCATCGACGGCGTGCTCTTCGATCAGGAGGCGCCCCCGCGCCGGCTGCAGGCAGCCGTCACGTCGCGCATCAAGATCATGTCGGAGATGAACATCGCGGAGCGGCGCCTGCCGCAGGACGGGCGCATCCGCGTCACGCTGCAGGGCCGGCGCGTGGACATCCGCGTCTCGACCGTTCCCACCGTGCACGGTGAATCGATCGTGATGCGGCTGCTCGATCGCTCCAGCGTCTTTCATCCGCTCGAGCAGCTCGGGTTCTCGCCGGCCCTCCGCGCACGCTTCGAGGAGATGATCAAGCGCCCGCACGGCATCCTGCTCGTCACGGGCCCGACCGGCTCCGGCAAGACGACCACGCTCTACGCCGCGCTCGACAAGATCAACTCGCCCGATCGCAAGATCATCACGGTCGAGGATCCCGTCGAATATCAGCTCAAGGGCGTCAACCAGATCCCGGTCCGCGCGAAGATCGGCTTGACCTTCGCGACCGGGCTCAGGCACATCGTCCGCCAGGATCCGGACGTCATTCTCGTGGGCGAGATCCGCGACCTGGAGACGGCGGAGATCGCCATCCAGGCGGCGCTCACGGGCCACATGGTGTTCTCGACGCTGCACACGAACGACGCGCCCGGCGCGATCACCAGGCTCGAGGACATGGGCGTCGAGCCGTACCTGGTGTCGTCGGTGCTGGAGGGCGTCCTCGCCCAGCGTCTCGTCCGCCGGATCTGCGACGCCTGCCGCGTGCCCGAGGTCGCGTCCCCGGCGGATCTCGAAGCGCTCGGCGTCGACGTCAACGGCACGTACGATCTGTTCCGCGGAAAGGGTTGCGACGAATGCCGCGGCACCGGCTATCACGGGCGCTTCGGCATCTACGAGCTCTTCCCCATCACGGAAGCGGTGAGAAGCCTGGTGCTCCGCCGCGCCTCCACGCCTGAGATCCGCCGGAGTGCCATCGAAGGCGGCATGATCCCGCTCCGCCTGGACGGCTGGCAGAAGGCGCGTGACGGTCTGACCACGCTGGAGGAAATCATGCGGGTGACGCAGGAAGACGTGTAGCCCGCCGCCATGCCGGTTTTCACCTACCGCGCCGCCAACCGCCGCGGCCAGACCGTGGACGGCGTGATGGAAGCGCCGGACGCGCACTCGGTGGTGGAGCGCCTCCACCGCGAAGCCTTCTATCCGATCCGCGTCGAGCCGCACGCCGAGAAACGGCGCCTCGGGTCGATCGCCCCGACGCGGCGCGTGAGTCCCCGCGAGCTGCTCGCGTTCACCCAGCAGCTCGCCACGCTCTTCGAAGCGAGCCTGCCGCTCGACCGCGCGCTCACGATCCTGGAAGAGCTCGCGCCCACCCCGCGGCTCAAGACGATCGTGACCGACCTCGTCCACGGCGTGCGCGGCGGCTCGTCGTTCAGCGACGCCCTCATGCGCCACCATCCCCGCCCCTTCTCGCGCCTCTACGTGAACATGGTGCGCGCGGGCGAGAAGGGCGGCGTGCTCGACGTCACGCTGCGGCGGCTCGCGGAGTTCCTTGAGGCGCGCGCCGCCTTCCGAGACGCGGTCGTCTCCGCCCTCGCCTACCCGCTCGTCATCACCACGGTGGGGGCGGGAGCCATCGTGTTCCTGCTAACGTTCGTCATTCCGCGCTTCGCGACCATCTTCGCGGATCTCGGCCAGGCGATTCCGCTCCCCACACAAATATTACTGTCCGTGAGCACGACGGCGCGCGCGTACTGGTGGACGGCGCCGCCGACCGTCCTCGCCGTCGTGTTCGCGTGGCGCACGTGGACGTCGACCGCGGAGGGGAAGCTCGCATGGGACCAGGGGGTGCTCCGGTTTCCCATCGTGGGGAGGCTCGCGGTCAAGATCGAGACGGCGCGCTTCACGCGGACGCTCGGTACGATGCTGAAGAGCGGCGTGCCCGTGCTCGGCGCGATCGCGGTGGTCGGCGACATGGTGAGCAACCAGGCCATCGCCGCCGCCGTCACCCGCATCAGCCAGGACGTGAAACGCGGCGGCACCATCGCCGCGAGCATGCGTGAGCACACGCCGTTTCCCTCGCTCGCCGTCCACATGGTGCGGGTCGGCGAGGAAACGGGACGCCTGGAAGAAATGCTGCTCAAGGTCGCCGAGACATTCGAGGCCGACGTGCGCATCGAGCTCAAGCGCGTCATCGGGCTCCTGGAGCCCATCATCATTCTCGGCATGGGGGTGCTCGTGGCATTCATCGTCGTCGCGATGCTGCTGGCCATCTTCTCGATCAACGACCTGCCGTTATGAACGGCACGGGCTCCCGGTCTTGCGACACGCCCGTGCCGGTGTGGCGACGAGGGTTGTTCGATCATCGTGGCTTCACGCTCATCGAATTGCTCGTCGTCATCATCGTGCTCGGATTGCTCGTCGGCCTCGTGGGCCCACGGTTGTTCGCGCGCGTCGGACAGTCGAAGCAGGCCACGGCCAAGGCGCAGATCGAGCTGATCGGCCTCGGCCTCGACCAGTACCGGCTCGACGTCGGGGCGTATCCGTCCACCGCGGCGGGCCTCGACGCGCTCCAGAGGAATCCCGGCAGCGCGCCGAACTGGAACGGCCCCTATCTCAAGAAGGCCGTGCCCAAGGATGCGTGGGGCAACCCTTACAAGTACCGGTGCTGCCCCGGGCAGCACGGCGACTACGATCTCTGGTCCGAGGGAGCGGACGGCGCGCCCGGCGGCGAGGGCGAAAACGCCGACGTCACCTCATGGGACGCCCCACAAAAGTAGCGCGGGGCTTCACCCTTCTCGAGCTGATCGTCACCCTCGCCGTGCTGGCGCTGGCGGTGGCCGTCGTGACGCCCGCCATCGGACGCGGCACCGAGTCGCTCCGCGCGCGCGCGGAGGTGGCGGGCTTTGCCGCCGCCCTCCGCCACGCCCGTGAGCGGGCGATCACCTCGCAGCGCACGCATCGCGTCGTGATCGATCCGGAAGCCCACACCCTGACGATCGTCGCGCCGGCCGGCGCCGGCGACGAGCGGGAGTTCCGCGAGACGCGCGCGCTGCCCGCCAAGCTCGGCATCGACGCCTCGCGCGTGCTCGAAGTCAGCTTCGATCCTCGGGGCCTCGCGACGGGCGGCGACTTCAAGCTGACGTCCGGCAGTGTCGTCTATCACGTCACGGTCAACCGGCTGACCGGGCGCGTGCGGAGCGAGCGCGAGTGAACGCGCGCGGCTTCACGCTGCTCGAGGTCCTCGTCGCGCTCGTGATCCTGGGCACCGCTGTCGTCGCGTCCATCCAGGGCTTCGCGCAAGGGCTGCGGCTCCTGAAGCTGTCCGGCGATCACCAGGAGGCGATGCTCTTCGCGGACACCAAGCTGCGTGACGTCGTGGCGCCGGAAGAAGGACGCGAGGAAGGCACCGAGAGCCGGTTCCACTGGACGCGCACGGTCACGCGCGTGCCCACGCCGGAGCTCGGCGAGGCGGCGCGGCCGTCGCCGTGGGCCGTCTACCAGATCGACGTGCGCGTCCGCTGGGACGAACGACGCGAAGTCGAGCTCACCACGCTGCGAACCACGATCGCCGCCGGCACGCAGCCTGGAACGGCGGCGCCCCCCGCGCAGACCGGGACGCCGGCGGGGACGACGCGATGAGGCGCGGCGCGCGCGACCGGAACGGCTTCACGCTCGTCGAGCTCATCATCGCGCTCTCGATCGTCGGTGCGCTGCTCGCCGTGGCGTTCGGCGGACTCCGCGTGGCCATCAGCGCATGGCGTCGGGGCGACGAGCGCGCCGAGATCCACCAGCACAACCGCAGTCTCACCGTCACGCTGAGCCGCGCCATGAGCGCGGCGTATCCGTACCGCGCGGGACGCGCACAGGGCGACACGCCCGTGTTCCTCTTCAAAGGCGACGCGCACAGCCTCGAGTTCGTCACGCAGGCGAGCCCGTTCCCCGCGCCCATCCCCGTGGCCTTCACGGCCGTCGTGATCGAGCTGCAGGGCGACGACCGTCCGGCGCTCGTCGTCCGCCAGCGCGTCCTGCCCAACTACGATCCGTTCACGGCCGCCACGCCGGTTCTCGAGGACGACAGCGTGAAGGCGCTCGAGCTGAGCTATCTCGGTGACAACGGATGGCAGAGCGACTGGGACGCCGAACGGGACGGCGGGCTGCCCCGCGCGATTCGCATTGGTCTCGGGGCGACGGGGGCCTCGGACGGGAGCATGTTGTCCGGGATCACGGTCGCCGTCGGAGCAGCGAAGCAGTGACGCGCACGGTGACGCGTCGCGAACGCGGCTTCGCGCTCCTCGCCGTGCTCCTGGTGCTGGCGCTTCTCGGCGTCCTCGGCGCGGAGTTCGCGTACACGATGCGCCTCGAAGCCTCGGCCGTGCGCACCTACAAGGACGGCATCGCCGCCGGTCATCTGGCGGAGGCGGGGATGGCGCAGGCGCTCCGGGAAATCGTGGCGACCTGGGCCTTCGCGACGGCCGACGAACGAGGCGAGCTCACCTTCTACACGAAGGACCGCGTCCCCATCCCTCGTCTTCAACGGAGCGAGGTGGAGCTCGGCCCCGGCCGTTTTTCGTACCGGCTCAAGGACGAGGAGGCGCTGCTCAATCTCAACACCGCCCAGCCCGGACGGCTCGGGACGCTGCTCGACACGCTCGGCGTGCCGCGCGCACAGCGCGATCAGATCGTCGACTCGGTGCAGGACTGGCGGGATCCGAACGAGGAGCACCGGCTGAACGGCGCCGAGAGTGAAGACTACTATCTCAAGCGGCCGGTCCCGTACCGCTCCCGCAACGCGAATTTGGAGTCCATCACGGAGCTCCTGCAGATCCGCGGAGTCAGTCCCGAACTCTTCTACGGCGCGGATGCGATCTCAGGATTGTCGGAGGCGGTGACGGTGCGGACGGTGGGACAGGTCAACATCAACACCGCGCCCCTTCTCGTGCTGCGCGCCCTGGGATTGTCCGAAGCCGAATCCACCACGGTGATCCAGTCACGCCACGACACGCCCTATGCGATCGTGCCCGGGGCGTTCGCCGGCCGCGGATTCGCGACGACGACGCGCACGTTCCGGATCCACGCGGAAGGCATCATGCACGGCAAGGTCGCCGCGCGCATCACGGCCGTCTTCCGTCGGCAGAGCGACACCCAAGTCGTGGT
>JBGOTH010000052.1:0-10797 GCA_041476345.1 Methylomirabilia bacterium | reverse complement strand
AGAGATCGAACGTCTCGCCCTCGGGCAGCGCCTCGTCCTGTTTCCACGCCTGGTAGGCCTTGTACTTCGCCTCGAGGAACGGGCGCGCACCCGCGAGCGCCGTCTTCGCGTCCTCGGCGACCACGCACTCCTTGAGCAACGGAATGTCGGTGGCGGGCGACTTGCCGAGCTGGCGACGCGTCTCGTGAAAGAGCGCGAGCTGCCGCTCGATGCTCGGGAGCGTCGAATGCGGGTTGATGAGCCACGCGTCCCCGAGGCGCGCGGCGCGCTTCACGCCCGCGTCCGTGTTCGCCGCGAGCCAGATGCGCGGGCGCGGCCGCTGCACGGGCCGCAGCGAGATCCGCACGTCGCGCAGCTTGAAGTGCTGCCCTTCGTACGTCACCGGCTCGCCCATCCAGAGCCGCTCGATGATTTCGACACCTTCGGTCAGTCGTCCCACGCGGCTCTTCGGGTCGACGCCGAACGCCGCGTTCTCGTCGTCGCGATAGCCGAGGCCGACGCCGAGGATCATGCGCCCGCCGGTGATGACGTCGAGCGTCGCGATCTGTTCGGCGATGTCGAGCGGCTGAAAGAGCGGGAGGAGGATGATCCCGGTGCCGAGCGTCATGCCCTCCGCCTCGGCCGCGATGCGCCCGAGCGTCGGGATCGGCTGGAAGTAGGTGAAGGGTTGCGAGAGGAAGTGCTGGCTCGCCCAGACGGTGCTGAAGCCGACGGCGCGCGCGAGCCGAACCTGCTCGAGATGTTCGCGGAAGCGCGCGGCCTGATCGTCGTCCGGCGAATGCTGAACCGCGAGGCCGAGTCCGAACTTCATGCGCGGACGATCTGCGGAAAGATCTCGCTGATGGAGCCGCGCAGCACGGCGTCCGCCAGGTTGTCCATGGCCGTCCGCTCCGCGTTCACGATCACCACGCGCGCGCCGTGCTCCTTGGCAACGGGCACCACGCCCGCGATCGGATAGACGGAGAGCGTCGAGCCGACGGCGAGCATGAGGTCACACGTCCGCGCGGCCTGCTGGGCGCGCTCCATGTCCTTCTGCACCAGCCCCTGGCCGAACGAGATCGTCGCCGTCTTGAGGATGCCGCCGCAGCTCCGGCACGGTGGATCGTCTTCGCCGGCTTCCACGCGCGCGAGCGCGCGCTCGATCGGCGCCCGTTCGCCGCAGTCGAGGCAGACGACATCCCGCATGGTGCCGTGGATCTCGACGAGGCGCCCGGGCGACGTCCCCGCCTTGAGGTGGAGGCCGTCCACGTTCTGCGTGATCACCATGAGAAGCTTCTCGCGATTCTCGAGCCGAAGGCACGAGAGGTGGCCGGGATTCGGCTCGCGCTCCCACATGCGGTTCTCCATGCGGTAGCGCCACGCCTTCTTGCGCACCTCACGGTCGGCCACGTAGTGGGAGATGTTCGACATCTTTTCGGCTTCCGGATTCTTCGTCCACACCCCCTCGGGCCCGCGGAAGTCGGGAATGCCGGAATCCGTCGAGATGCCGGCGCCGGTGAGGACCACCACGCGCCTCGCCTCGTCGACCCACTGCGTGACGGTGTCGATCATGGCGTCAATCTCTGTCAACATCGAACAATCGAAGGGCAGAATGCCTGGTGAGCGCGATGAAATCCGTGTCTGCGGTGAAGAGCGCGCCATCGATGGCGATGGCCTGAGCGGCAATGAGACAGTCCACCCCTGATGGCGAGATTCCCCGGGCTCGGCAGGCGTTCGAAATCTCGGCGGCGGCGACATGATGCTCATACGCCGCGATGAGCTTGGGGAACGGTGCCACGAGGCGTTCCAGTCGGGTGAAGTCGCCGTGCGAGCGGACGCCCGAAAGCAGTTCTTGCGCCACGATGCCGGGGATACGCAGCGGCGCATCGGCCTCCACCAGCCGGAGTAGCCGTTCCACGCTTCGCGGCACCACACCGGTTGGACGGCGGCGAAACGCCAACGACAGAATCGACGTGTCGAGAACGATCACTTGCGGCGGGCGCGCTTGTAGTCGTACGTCGGATCGAAGTCGAACGTCCCGATCGCTTTGAGGATCCGCAGGCGTTGGCGTCGCTCGATATATTCCTTGAGCGCCTCATTCACGGTCGCCCGCTTCGTTCGCTGACCGCCGATTCGGACGGCTTTCTCCAGGAGCTGCTCATCGATGGCGAGATTTGTCGGCACGGCGCACCTCCGAAATCCTACACATACAGTCACACAGAGCTGCGGCGACGGTCAAGCGTGCGAGCGCCGTATCCGTCCCGCGACGGCGCGGACCTTGCGCGGCGCCGCCATCCAGATGCACACCATCGACAGCGCGCAGAACGCAATCGAGACCCACCACGCGAGGACGTAGTTCCCGGTGCGGTCGTAGAGCGCGCCGGTGACCCACGGGCCGACACCGCCGCCCCCGACCGCGGCCACGTTGAGCGCGCCGAAAATGGTCGCGTACCGCTTGCCCTGGAAGATCTCCGAGGGGATCGACGCGAACACCGAGGCGAGGCCGTAGCCGAGCAGGCCCTGCGCGATGACCATCGCGTACAGCACGAGCGGCGTCGGATGCGCGCGCAGCACGAGCAGAAACAAATAGCAGAGCGCGAAGCCGCCGGTGCCGATGATCCATCCCATCTCGCGCCCGAGACGATCGGAGAGGTGGCCGAGCACGATCGTCGACGGGATGCCCATGAACGGCACGAGCCCGAGCGCGAGCGCGGCCGTCTGCGGCGCGAAGCCGATGTCGATCAGATAGCGCGTCTGGTGTACCTGCACGGCGTACCACGCCCACAAGCCGCCGAAGAATCCCGCGGCCAGCCACCAGAATCGCGCGGTGCGGATGGCGCGCGGCAGGGTCCAGTCCACCGCCGCCCACGCCGGATCGACGACGTTCGCGGGATGCGCGCGCGCGGCGTCCGCCGCGTGGGCGGCGGTGTCGCCGTCGGGGACGAGGCCCATGTCTTCGGGCCGGCGGCGCTGGAGCAGGTTGAGCGGGAACAGCGCGAAGACCAGGATGGCAACGGCCACGCACGCGTAGCGCCAGCCGCGTGCGACGATCAGCGTCTGCAGCCACGGGAAGAGCACGATCGACGCGATGCCCACGCCGGAGAACGCGATGCCGACGGCGAGCCCGCGGCGCCGCGCGAACCAGTTCGGCAGGAAGAGCGCGTGGCCGGAATACGCGAGCGCCACGCTGCCGCCGGAGACGAGGAATCCGAGCGTAAGGTAAAGGTGCCACGGCCGCGTGATGAGCGGTGCTGCCGCCATCCCCGTGCCCACGAGGAGCACGCCGAGGTTGATCATCCAGCGCGGGCCCTTCTTGTCCATGAGCACGCCGAGCAGCGGCGCGCCGAGCGCCGAGATGATGAAGCCGACCGCGAACGCGCCCGCGATGAGCCCGCGCTCCCAGTGGAACTCGTCGAGGATCGGCGGGAACAGCAGCGAGAACGCCGTGCGTGCGTTGACGCCGATGCCCATGGTGACGAACGCCACCGCCACCACGACCCAGCCGTAGAAGAAGGGAAGGCGCACTGGTGGCATAGTATCGCTCAACGAAAGGAGTCATGACGATGGCCGACTGGAAACCGCCGACGCAGGATCGTGCCGATGCCTACTTCAAGGAGCTGAACAACTGGGGCCGCTGGGGCCACGACGACCAGAAGGGCACCGTGAACCTCATCACGCCCGCCAAGCGCCAGTCGGCGATCGGGCTCGTGAAGACCGGCCGCACGGTGTCCCTTGCGCGGGACGTCGTCCCCATGCCCGTCTTCATGTATTCCGCGACGTTTCCGTCGGAGCGCGAGCGCGCGGACGTGGTGCTCGATCGCTTCGACATGGTCTATCACGGCTACTGGATCACGCACATCGACGCGCTCTGCCACGTAGCGTGGGACCGCGAGATCTACAACGGCCGCTCGTTCAAGGACAGCCTGAGCGTCGCCGGCTCCACGTGGTGCCCGATCGATCCGTTGTTCGACGGCATCACCACGCGCGGCGTGCTGCTGGACGTCGCCGCGTATCGCAAGGAGGGCTACGTGACCGTCGGCAACCCCGTGACGCCGAAGGAGTTGGACGAAGTCGCGAAACGCCAGGGCGTGACGGTGCAGCCCGGTGACGTCGTCGTGCTGAGAAGCGGCGACGAAGTGTTCCGCAAGGCGCACCCCGAGTGGATCCCGCGCGAGTCGCCGCACCCCGGCCTGCAGCTCTCGTGTCTCGAGTGGTTCCGCGAAAAAGACATCGCCGCGATCTCGTGGGACATGATGGACGAGCGCCCCATCGGCTACAAAGGCTTCGGCATGGGCGTGCACCTCGCGATCCCGTACCTCGGCCTCGCCCTCGTCGACAACACGAACCCCGAGCGGCTCGCCGTCGCGTGTAAGGAAGAAGGGCGATATGAATTCCTCTTCAGCGCGACGCCGCTTCGCCTGAAGGGCGCGACGGGCGCGCCCGCGCACCCGATCGCGGTGTTCTAGTGCCGTTCGCGCGGCCGCAGTACCTCGTCGATACGGACTGGCTCGCGGACCATCTTCAGGATCCGAACGTCCGCGTGCTGGAGTGCACGGTCTACCTGCATCCCAAGCCGGAAGGCGGCTATCGCGTGGAATCGGGCCGCGCGAAGTGGGAAGAAGGCCACATCCCCGGCGCCGGCTTTGCCGATCTCCCCGGCGATCTCTCCGACCGCAATTCGTCGTTGCACTACATGATGCCGCCCGCCGCGCAGTTCGCCGAAGCGATGGGGCGTCTGGGCGTGGGCGACGGCGTGCGCGTGATCCTGTACGACCGCGCCGTCAACATGTGGGCCGCGCGCATCTGGTGGATGCTGCGCGCGTTCGGCTTCGAGAACGCGGCCGTGCTGAACGGCGGCTGGAAGAAGTGGACGTCCGAGGGGCGACCGGTGTCGACGGACGCGGGCACGCGCCCGGCGCTGCGATTCATCCCGGCGTGGCGTCCTGAGCTGATCGCCGACAAGGGTGCGGTGCTCGCCGGAGTCGGCGACCGCGCAATCTGTTTACTGAACGCGTTGACCGAGGAGCAGCACCGCGGGACGGGCGGCGTCGCGTACGGCCGGGCGGGCCGCATCACCGGCAGCACGAACGTCGCCGCGCGTGATCTCGTCGATCCGAAGACGCACGCATATCTGTCCGCGGAGGTGCTGCGCGAGAAGTTCAAGGCGGCGGGCGCGCTGGATGCCGGCAAGGTGATCACCTACTGCGGCGGCGGCATCGCGGCATCCAGCGACGCGTTCGTGCTCACGCTGCTCGGCAAGGACGACGTCGCGCTCTACGACGCGTCGTTGGGCGAGTGGGCGAACGACCCGGCGTTGCCGATGGAGCGCGACTAGCCGTCTGCGCAGCCCGCGGCGGGCGGGCCGGCGGCGGCCCTACGGTCGGCCGCTTCAGGCTCGATGTAGACGAGGCTTTGCCTCGTCTCATCTACGCAGGCGCGCCGACCATAGGGCCGCCGCCGACCCGCCCGGCGCGCGCTGCGCAGCCGGCTAGGCAGAAGGACAGGAGTCCTTCGACGTCGTGCTGACGTCAGGACCTGTCCGAGGCGCGGCAGAAATCTGCACTTCCGACGGCGCGGGCGAGTTCGCTGAGATACGCAGTTCAACACAGATGACATTAGCTGACTTGGGGTAGGTGATGGCGAATCAAGGACTTGCCTTCGAGGAAGACCCAACGCCCGAAGAGATACGCTTTCTCGAGGACCGTCTCTATGAGTTCAATGTCGCCGCTACGGGAATCGCAGACGGCCGCGCCCTGGCTGTGCTCGTGCGCGACGACGACGGGCAGATCGTGGCGGGGGCGTGCGGTCACACATGGGGTGGCTGTTGCGAGATTCGGCAGGTATGGGTAAAGGAATCCCTACGGCATCGGGGTTTGGGAAGAGCGTTGATGGATGCTGCGGAAGGCGAAGCTCGGCGAAGAGGATGCGCTCAGATGTTGCTCACGACACATAGCTTCCAGGCGCCGAGGTTCTACGAACGTCTGGGGTTCCATGTGATCGCTAGCACGACGGATTACCCCCAGGGACATCAGCAGTTGTTGTTTCGGAAACTCCTTGATGACGCTGGGTAACACAGTGACAAAGCCGAGGGGGCGGCCCCTCGGCTCCGTCACTACTGCGAAGCGACTAGCGCCAGTTACCGCCGCCGCCGCCGCCCCCGCCGCTCGTCTTCGGCTTCGAGATCTCGACCTTCAGCGAGCGTCCGTCGAGATCCTTACCGTTGATCTGCTGCACCGCCTTGTCCGCCTCTTCGCTCGTCGACATCTCGACGAACCCGAAGCCGCGCGACTGGCCGGTGTCACGATCGGTCACGACCGTGGCGGAGACCACGGTGCCGGACTTGGCGAACAAGTCGCGGAGTCCTTCACTCGTGGTGGCAAAGGCGATACCGCCGACAAAGAGCTTCTGAGCCATGATGCAGTCTCCTGAACATTCTTCCGTGTTGTTTTGCGACGTCCCAGAACACGGAAGAACTTATGAGACGCGATCCTGCCGGAGGGGGACTCTGTGGTGAGCCGACGCTGGCGTGACAGGATCACGGTACACCCGCGCCGGGCCGAATGCGAGCAATTACCTCAGACGCCCCGCTCCATGCGCGGGTCCAGCACGTCGCGCAGCCAGTCACCGACGAGGTTGATCCCGAGCACCAGCAAGAGGATCGCGAGCCCGGGGAAGAGCGCCAGCCACCATCCCGTCGTGATGTAGTTGCGCCCCTCGTCGAGCATCGCGCCCCAACTCGGCTCCGGCGCCGGGATGCCGAGGCCGAGAAAACTCAGGGACGCTTCCGCGATGATGGTGCGCGCCACCGAGAACGTCGCCACCACCGTGATCGGCGGCAGGACGTTCGGAAGCAGGTGTCTCCGCAGAATCCACGCGTCGCGGGCGCCGAGCGCACGGGCGGCGGCGACGAAGTCGCGCTCGCGCAGCGTCAGCACCTCCCCCCGGACGATGCGCGCGTACGTGATCCAGCTCGTCAGGCCGAGCACGATGATCAGGTTCGCGAGGCTGCCGCCCAGCACCGCCAGAACCGCCACCGCGAGCACGAGCACGGGGAACGCGAGCTGCACGTCGCCCACGCGCATCACGAGGTCGTCCACCCAGCCGCGGTACCAGCCGCTCAAGAGGCCGAGCGCGATGCCGAGCGCGCCGGCGAGCAGGACCGCCGACAGCCCGACGATCAGCGACACCCGCGCGCCATACAGGAGCCGGCTCGCGACATCCCGACCGAGCGTGTCGGTGCCGAGCACGTGCTGCGCGTTCGGCGGGGTCAGGCGATCGAGCAGCGAGTTCTTGATCGGGTCACTCGGCGCGAGCGCCGGCGCCAGCGCCGCCACGGCGATCGCGGCGACGACGATCAGTAGGCCCGCGACCGCGGCCGCGTCGCGCCGAAGGCGCGCGATCATATGACGCGGAGCCGCGCGATCATATGACGCGAAGGCGCGCGATCACGTGAGCCGCACGCGCGGATCGACGACGCTGTAGAGCACGTCGACGACCAGGTTGATCGCGACGAAGACGAGCGCGAACAGGAACACGCCGGCCTGGATCACCGGGAAGTCGCGCCCGGGCACCGCCTGCACGATCAGGCGCCCGAGGCCCGGCCACGCGAAGACCGTCTCGATGATGATGGTGCCGCTCAGCATGAAGCCGAGCGACAACCCGGTGACCGTGATGACCGGCAGGGCGGCGTTGCGCAGCGCGTGGCGGTAGATGACGCCGCGCTCGCCCACGCCCTTCGCGCGCGCCGTGCGCACGTAGTCCTGCCCGAGCACTTCGAGCATGCCCGCGCGGACGAGTCGCACGTTCTGCGCGAGCGGCGCCGCCGCCAGCGCGATCGCGGGCAGGACGAGATGCTTGAGGCTGCCGCGGCCGAACGCGGGGAGCAATCCGCCGAGGACGACGGCGAAGAGCAGGATCAGCATGATCCCGAGCCAGAAGCTCGGCATCGATTGCAGGAGGAGCGACGCGACGCGGCTCGCGTGGTCCGCGAGGCGTCCGCGGTGCGTCGCGGAGACGACGCCGAGCGGCACCGCGAGCACGGTCGAGAGCACGAGTGCGGCCGCGGCCAGCTCCAGCGTCGCGGGCCAGGATTCGAGCACCATGCCCATCGCGGAGCGCCGCTCGCGGATGGAGACGCCGAAGTCGCCGCGCGGCATCGCGAGCAGCGCCTCGACGTACTGGGTGAGGAGCGGGCGATCCAAACCGAGCATCGCGCGCGTGTGGGCGATCTCCTCCTGCGTGGCGCTCTGGTCCACGAGGAAGAGCGTCGGATCACCGGTGAGCCTGACGAGGAAGAAGACGACCGTGACGACGCCCCACACGACGAAGACGGCGTGCAGGCAGCGCCGGAGCAGGAAGGCGCGCACTACCCGGCGGAGGCGGCGAAGATCCTGAGGTAGTTGCCGCCGATGATCCTGGCGGTGTCGGCGGGCGTGAAGCCGCCGCGGAGCATGGCGTCCACCAGCGCCGTGAAGTTGTCGTACGTCGGGAACAGGCCCGGGCCCGTCGCCGTGTCGGTGCCGATGCTGACGTGGTCGACGCCGACGACGTCGGCCATCTCCTTCAGCCCGTCCACGTAGCGCTCGAGACTCGGGAAGAAGTGCCAGATGCCGATGGAGCCCTGCGTCTCCGCGATGGCGCGCGCGTGATCGGGCGTGATCTGGCGCTCGGTGAGCGCTGTGGCCCCCTGGGCCTTCGAGCCGCGCAGCGACGTGTGCGAAAGGAGCAGCGGCTTCGTCGCGACCTTCGCCGCTTGCTTCACCATGTCGGCCGTCGCGTGCGCGACGTCGACGACGATGCCGAGCCGGTTGCACGCGCGGATCACGTCCGCGCCGAATGGCGTCAACCCGTTGTGCGTCACCGTGCCCGTCTGAAAATCACCGATGTCGTTCGGCGTGTAGTGCACGAGCTGCATGTGGCGCACGCCGCGCTGGTACGACTCCTCCAGCCGCTCGAGCTTCTTCTCGAGGAAGTCGAGCCCCTCGATGTCGAGGATGATCGCGGGCTGCCCGGCCGCGTGCGCCGCCTTGAGGTCCGCGACGGTCAGCGCGCGGCGGATGCCGTGCTTCGCGACGAGCTCGTCCATCCACCCGATCCGCTCGAGGTGATACGTGTGCAGGAATCCCGGCGGCACCTCGCGCACGACGCCGAGGACGCCGGCCGCGTTGCGCCCGAGCAGCGGCCCGTCGGGCACGTCCGCGAGGCACAGGATGGCGATGCGCCCGGCGCGCATCCCGCGCGCGAGGTCGTCGCTCGGCCGCGCGGTCCGCGACGTGACGCCGTTCGGCCCCGCGTGCGTGTGGACGTCGATCGAGATGTTGTCGCGGAGCAGCGCCGCCGCGGCAGCCATGGATGGCGCCGCGGTCGGCTGCGCGTCCGCGCGCGTGCTCGCGCCGCCGGCGAACACCGCGCCGAGCGAGCTCAGGGCGGTGCTCCACATCCAATCGCGGCGGGTCAGCGCGTGGCTGCAGCACTGCATGGCGGCCTCCCTTACTTCCTGATGGCGACGCCGCGGAAGTCCATGTGCAGCTCGGTGAGCGGCGCGAACTTCAGCACGCGCGCGCTGTGGGCGTAGATCTTCACTTCCTGGTAGAGCGGCACCACCGGCGCCCAGTCGCGCACCTGGCGCTGGAGGTCGGCGAGCAGACGCAGGCGTTTGCCCGCATCCAGCTCGCGGCGCGTGGCCGCATAGGCGGCCGCCAGCTCCGGCGGGTACGGCGTCCAGTTGATGAGCGTGAAGGCCGTCCAGTCGCGCAGGAAATCGTCGGCGTCGAGGTTGTTGCTCGTGCGGCACGCCGTGAAGCCGCCGTTGTGGGGCAGCGTGCCCTTCTGCACGATCTGGAGGAGCGTGCCGAAGTCGACGGCCTTCATCGTCACCTGCACGCCGATGTCCTTCAGCATCTCCGCCACCGCGGCGGTCGTCTCGTCGAAGCTCTGGCCGTAGTGCTTGGCCGCGTAGTGGAGATTCAGCACGAGCGGCTCACCGTTGCGCTCCCACCCCTTGCCGGTGTCCTTCCATCCCGCTTCCGCGAGCAGCGCCTTCGCGCGCTTCGGATCGTACGGGTACGGCTCCTGCGCGGCGTAGCCGAAGGAGACGGTGGAGACGGGGGAGGCGTTCGCGAGCGCGTAGCCCTGGAAGATCTTCTTGATGATCCCGTCGTGATTGACGGCGTGGGCGAGCGCGAGGCGCGTCTTCGTGTCGCTGAAGAGCCCGTCCTTGCCGCCGGAATCGTACTTGTCCTTCGGGCGCCCGTTCAGATAGATGCGGCAGTTCAGCTTCTGCGGGCTGGAGACGACCTTGATGGCGGACTCGCGCGCGAGCACGGTGGCGTCCAGCGGCGGCACCGCGTCCACGATCGAGACCTGCCCGGCGCGGAGCGCGGCGAGACGCGCGGACGCTTCCGGGATGACCTGCAGGCGCAGCCGCTTCACGAGCGGCGGCGTCCCCCAGTACGCGTCGTTGCGCTCGAGGAGCATGGAGGTCTTGTGCTTCCATTCGACGAGCTTCCACGGCCCGGTGCCGACTGGCTTCTCGTTGAGGAGCTCGACGCCGTGCTTGATCGTCCACGCCTTGGGCACGAGCGGCTCGCGCCCGACGATGTCCCACAGGTTGGGCGACGGCTCGCTCGTGTGGATCCGCACCGTATAGTCGTCGACTTTCTCCCAGCGCGTGACGAACGGAAACGTCTTGTCGAACTGGGTGCCGGCCGCGACGTCCTTCACCGGATACTTGTCGAGGTTCTTCCGGAACATGCGGTCGAGGTTGAAGAGCACGGTGTCGGCGTTGAACGGCTCGCCGTCGTGGAACTTGACGCCCTT
>JBGOTH010000051.1:0-10875 GCA_041476345.1 Methylomirabilia bacterium | reverse complement strand
GATGAATCAGTGTGCTACAGCAAACAAGAACAACGTGATGACAAACCTCGACGCTATTCGCGAAGCGCTCATTGTGTTGATGTCGGAAGATCAGGAATTCATCGACTCCATCGAGTTGTCGACAAGCTCTCAGCGAGCCGTTACGACTCGATTCGATAAGTGGCGAAAGGCCCTTGAGGCAATCCTCGCCACGACGGTCAAGCAACCGCGGTGCTTTTCCCGTGCTCTAAAGGAAGAGCTCTACAAGGCGAACTCGACCTGCGGAATCTGCGGACAGCACATCGCCGAGGTCGACGATGCGGCCCTCGACCACATCGAGATGTACTGGCTCGGCGGCAAGACGATCCCCGAGAACGCTCGACTGACACATCGGTACTGCAATTGGGCAAGGTCGAAGACGGCTTAATAGTCGGGCTGTGACGTTTCCCCGTCTAGCATGGTGGATAGATGGGCAGTTTCTGCCCTCCGTCATTACGCTGCGCGACTTCGTTTCGCGACGGCTCCTTCCTGCATTCGAGGGCGGCGAAGAAGAGGTCGAGCGGGTGCGCTCACAGACTCTCGAGAGGATATCGGCCCACGCCAACGCCGATTCCGATTGGGGTGACCTCCATGAGCGCGCCTATGATGCCGGCATCACGTACTACGAACAAGCAGTTGCGGCTCGCCAAGCGATGCTGAACTTATTCGCGGTAGCGATCTATCACCAATTCGAACAGCAACAGATTACGTTGGTGCGGCGCGAAATGACCTTTGGTGGGGACGAGGATAATCCGTCAAAGAGATCGACAAAGGCTTTCACAGAGATTCTTTTCGCCGATGCAGAAATCGACGTCCATAGCTTTCCTGAGTGGCCCAAGCTTGACGAGCTTCGACTGGTCGCCAATGTAGTGAAGCACGCGGAGGGATATTCCGCGGCCGAGCTCGAGAAGATTAGGCCGGAAATGTTCAGGGCTCCGTCAATTCGAGGGGCGCCGCCTCTTATGAACTGGAAACTCCCTCGTCGAGTCTTTCTTCCTATGTCTGGTGAGGATCTCTACGTCACAGGGGCGGATCTCGATGCCTACTTCGAAGCGGTGCTTGGTTTCTGGGAGAGACTGTTAGCCGCGGTCTACCCCTCTTAGAGAGTTGATCAGCGTTGTTTCACGCTAAAATGCAATTCAGTGTCGAAGAAGCAGCGCTCTAAAGGCAATCGGAACCACTTCGTATCGCGGTTCTGTCTCGAGCGGTTTGTTGGCCCTCACGACTCTTCCCGAATCTGGCTTTATGATAAGCAGGGAGTGGGCGACGAGCCTGTTCCGTCGTCGCCCAGCAACACGGCGGTTCAGGAGCATTTCTACAGCGTTATCCTGCCGGACGGTACGCGCGACACGAAACTGGATGACCTCTTTCATGATTTCGAGAGCGATTCGGCTCCCGTCATTATGAAGATCCTGAACCGCCAGACTATTTCGTATGACGAACGCGAGCTTCTCTCTCAGTTCATGGGCCTGTCGATGGTTCGCGTGCCTGCATACATGGACGCCTTCGTGAAGTCGTCGGCGGCATCTGAGAAGGAGAATATGCGACTGTTTGCCGGCGATCCTAACTTCGTCGCACGGATGATGGCGAGGCTCAGTGAACGAGGCGAGATGCCCAACCGGGACGTCTTAGCGCGTGTGCAGCGCAAGTTCGCCGAGGGACAGTTCGAACTCGTAGACAATACCCGCGGAGTCGCGGTTCAGGCGATTGCCGGATTCCCGACATTCGGCGCGATCTTCCATCAGATGAGCTGGACTATTTTCACTGTGCGAAGCAGTCGCTATCGGTTCGTGACTGGTGACAATCCCGTCTGGTTCGAAAGCCCAACGGCATCAAGAGAGCCTGGTTCTGATGCGCTGCTTGCGCCGGGTGTCGAGGTCTCGTTTCCTCTGTCGTGCGACGCGGCTCTTGTCGCAGGGTGGGGAGGTTCAGCTCTTGAATACCTTCCCGCCTCGGAGAGCATTGTTAGGACGGTAAACCACCGTACTATCGCGGCTGCTCAGCGCTGGGTTTACGCTTCAGAGTCTTCTGAGGGACTGCTTGTGTTGGTGCGTCGCTATCGAGGTTCGGGCCGAGAAATGGTCGTGAGTTCGTTCTCAACCAACCAGGCACAGCGACCACGTGGTCGGCAAACGCTAGGCTTCGTAGGAGTGATGAACGTTGTGACTGGACCCGCGACTCCTAAGCGAAGTGTCCGCCCCGCTGGTCGAATCTGTAAACCGGATAGACGAGCCATTGCGATGGAAAGGGTGGATCAAGTTCGGGATGTCATAACGCAGGCCCGGGCACAGGCGCGCGGAACGCCAACGCCACCAAGCTAAACCTATGCTTAGCGTGCATCGTGCAAACGTATCTGTTGGTGCACTCTAGCGAAGTGTTCCTCGTCGGATTACGAAGGCGCCTATGGACAGCGTCCACACCGCGTTCAAGCAGGTCGTGTCCGCACATAGAGCCTATGGTGACATCGTCGGCGATGCTGAGGCTTCAACGTCGGATGGCTACCGTCTCTGGCACCGCCAGCAACTGCCGGACAGACGTATCAGTGGGGAGTCATTGGCGCGCTGGTAATGGTGTTGGCGGCCGTTCTTGAACAGAGACAACGCGGGCGGTAGCTTCGGTCGATCAAGGGGTTCCGACCAACGCCCGCTTGAGCTGGTCCAGGTGGTTGTCGTCGTGCCACGCCAACAGCGTCAGGAAATCGTCGAACGTCATGCGTCCGCGCTGGGGATGAGTCCCGCCGCGCTTCCACTGATCCGGCGTCAGATTTCGGAACGTCACCAGGGTTTCCGCGCGGCGCTTTCTGAACGCGGCGATCGATTCGCCCGCGTCGCAGCGCAGGTATTGACGATCCACGGCCATGCGGTCCGCGTCGCCGGGGAGCAGCTTCACGTCGTCCATCGCGAGAAACATCTGGAAGTTGCGATCGAAGAGCTCCTCGACGTCGCGCAGGTGGCAGATCACTTCCACGCCCGCCCAGTTCTTCGGGTCCGGACGCTTCGCCAGTGTCGCGTCGCTCTGCCCCTTGATCGCGGCCGCGAGCTCGTCCGCCGTCTTCTCGAGCCGCTTCAGGCGCTGGTCCATCGGCTGCTTCGCGTACTCCTCCATCGTCGCCATCGTGTGTCCTCCTCGGGTCGTTCGCTCAGGGTTTCCCGGCCAGCGCTCGGGCAAGCTGGTCGATGTGGTTGTCATCGTGCCACGCCATCAGGCTCACGAGGTAGTTCAGCGTCATGCGGCCTCGCGGCGCGTGATGTCCGAAGCGTTCCAGCTCTCCCGGCGTGAGGCCGCGCAGGAGCTCGAGCGCCTCGTCCCGCCGACGGCCGAACGCATCCCACGCCGCCCCGGCGTGGTGGCGCAGATACTGGCGGTCTTCGGCCCATCGCGCCGCCTCCCCCGCCTCGATGAGTACCGGAGCGTCCATGACCAGGATGAGCTGCATCCAGCCGCTGAGATGCTCTTCGGCGTCGCGAAGGTGGCAGACGACTTCTTTCGCCGACCACGCGTCGTCGGCCGGCCGCCGTGAGAGCGCGGCGTCGCTGTGTCCGCGCATCAGCCGCGCGAGGTCGGCCGGCGTTCGCTCCAGCCGCGCGAGCCGATCGACGACGGGCACGGCGGCCCACGCCTCGATCGATGTGATGGCGGATGCCGCCGGCGCACGTGCCGCCTGCGGCACGAGCTGATAGAACAGGCTCGATTCGCGCTTGTAGAAGCCCTCGGTGTGGAACGAATCGGGCAGGCGCAGCATCGCGAAGTCGACGTGATGGCCGACCTCGTGGAGCAGCGTGCGCATGTAGGTGCGGAACGCCACCACGCGCTTCTGCTTGGCCGTGCGCATCCACAGCTGGATCTTCGGCATCTTGCCGCGCTCCGCGGTGTAGAGCCCGTGCAGCTCGCCCCACTTCGCGTGCGGGCGCGCGGCCAGCACCTCCACGTTCACGGGCGGGATGCCCATCGCGCCGGTGAGTCCGCGGATGAGCCGATCGGTCGCCCGCTGCGTCTCCGCCCGGTCTTCCGTGCGCAACGCCACGTCGAGCGCGCCGACGAGAGGATGGATCTCCGCGGAATGAGGCAGGTGGAGTTCGGCGATGCCGTCGCTCTTGCGGTAAACCGCCTGCTGCGCGCGCGTCAGGCGCGCGTAATACGCGAACGGCATCTCACTTGCCGGTCCACCGTGGCTTGCGCTTCTCGAGAAACGCTTTCGCGCCTTCGACCCGATCGTCCGTGGTCCTGAGGAGCGTGGACAGATCGCCCTCGAGCCGGAGCCCGTCCTCGAGCGACATGCCGAGGCCCTTCACGACGGCCTCCTTCGCGTACCGCAGCGCGATCGGAGCTTTCTCGGCGATCGTGCGCGCCAGCTCGGTCGCGGCCTTGAGCGCATCGCCCGCCGGCACCACGCGCTCCACGATACCGAGCCGCAGCGCTTCCGCCGCCGGGATTCGCGCCCCCGTCAGGATCATCTCGAGCGCCTTGCCCTTGCCGATCAGCCGGGGCAGGCGCTGGGTGCCGCCGCCGCCGGGGATGATCGCGAGGTTGATCTCGGTGAGCCCCAGCGTCGCGTTCTCGGCCGCGATGCGGATGTCGCACGCAAGGGCGAGCTCGAGACCGCCGCCGAGCGCGAAGCCGTTGATGGCGGCGATGATCGGCTGGGCGCACCGGTCCATCATCGCGCGGTACTCGATGCGCTTGCGACGCTCCCGGAGCCGCACCGGAGACGCCGGTTCGACGAACTCGCGGATGTCCGCCCCCGCGCTGAACGCCCGATCCCCGGCGCCGGTGACCACGATGACCTTGACGTCATCGTCGATCGTCAGCGCGGTGAAGATCTGGTGGAGCTCCCTCCGCAGCGCGTCGTTCTGCGCGTTGTGCACGTCGGGCCGGTTGAGGGTGACCGTGGCCACGTGGTCTTCCACCTGATAGAGGACCGTCTCGTAGGTGCTCATGGCTTCCTCAGGACCCCGCGGGTTCGAAGCTCGGCGATGGCCGCGTCGTCGTAGCCGAGCGCGTGAAGGATCGCCTCGGTGTGCTCGCCGAGGGTGGGCGGCCGTCCCGGGTCGCGCGTCGGCGTGTCCGAAAAGACCATGGGCTGACCGAGCATGCGCAGCCGGCCGACTTCGGGATGGTCGTACTCGCGGACGAGCTCGTGGTGGCGAACCGCGGGATCGTTCGCCATGAATTCCGTGAGCGCCTGCACGGGCGCCGCGGGGATGTCGTATTCGGCGAGCAGGGCCAACCAGTGGCCGCGCGGCTTCGTGCGGAAGCGCGCTTCGAGCACCGGCATCAGGGCGCCGGCGTTGTCGTTGCGGAGCAGCCACGACGCGAAGCGCGCGTCCGCCGCGAGCCCGTCGAGCCCGAGCGCCTTGCAGAGCTTCACCCAGAACGACTGGTTGCCGCAGGCCAGGAAGAACCATTCGCCGTCGCCGGCCTCGTAGAGCCGGTACGTCGGACTCGGCCGGAAGCCCGTGGGCTTGCCCGCGTACTCGACCGTGTTGCCCGACTGGAGCCCGAGCGAGCCGTGGAGGAGCGAGGTCTCGACGTGCTGACCGCGGCCGGTGCGCTCGCGGACGAAGAGCCCCGTCAACATCGCCTGCGTCGCGAGCGACGCGGTGTAGTAGTCGGTGACCGCGTTCCTCAGGTATTGCGGCGGGCCGCCGAAGCCCTGGAGCGTCATCACGCCGGCCATCGCCTGCAGCAACGGATCGAAGCCGGGGCGATCGACGTAGGGTCCGCTCGAGCCGAACGCGGTGACCGAGCAATAGACCAGCCGCGGGTTGACGGCCGAGAGCCGCGCGTAGCCGAGGCCGAGACGATCCGCGACTCCCGGCCGCATGTTCTCGAGGAACACGTCGCCGCCGCGCACGAGCTTCTCGACCACGGCGATGCCTTCGGGGGACTTCAGATTGAGGGCGATGGACTGCTTGCCGCGATTCCACGCGTAGAAGCCGGGCAGCTCGCGGAACGCTTCACCGTCGAGCGGCTCGACCTTCACGACGGATGCGCCGAGGTCCGCGAGCATCATTCCCGCGTACGCCCCGGCGATGTAGCCGGAGCAGTCGACGACCTTGATGCCCTCGAGAGGCGTCATTGAAGTCGCGGGCTCCCGGGCTTGCGCCCGCCCGCTCCGGCGCCAGCGTCTTGTGCTCGGCTCACGCCGTAACGCGCTTCGTGATCAGCTCCCGGTGGTAGTCGGCGTCGCCGTACTGGACCTCGAGCGCCTTCGCCCGCTTGAAGTAGAGGTGGAGGTCGTACTCCCACGTGAAGCCGATCCCGCCGTGCACCTGGATCGCCTCGCCGCACACCTTGCGCGCGGAGTCGCCGACGTAGGCCTTCGCCACCGACGCCGCGAGATCCGCGTCCTCCGCGTTCGCGGCGAGCGCCCACGCCGCGTAGTACACGGCCGCGTGCGAGTTCTCCGTCTCGAGCAGCATCTCGGCGCACTTGTGGCGGATGGCCTGGAACGAGCCGATGGGCTGTCCGAACTGCTCGCGCACCTTCGCGTACTCGACCGACATGTCGAGGCATCGTCGCGCGGCGCCGAGCATCTCCGCGGCGGCGCCGACGGCGCCCATGCGGAGCAGCGCTTCGAGGAGCGGCTGACCCTGGCCCGCCGTACCGAGGACGTCGCCGGCGGAGACCGGCACGCCGTCGAGCGTCAGGTTCACCCAGCGCGTGGCGAGATCCATCCCGGTGACCGGCGTCTGCTTGATGCCGGCGGCGCGGGGATCGACGAGGAAGAGCGTGATGCCTTCTCGCATCTTCGCGGGCACGAGCATTACGTCCGCGACGTGCGCCCACGCGACGAACGGCTTGACGCCCGACAGCGTCCAGCCGTTGCCTGATGGCGCAGCGCGCGTCGTGATCGCATCGGGCGCCCACGAGAGCTCGCCGTCGAGCAGCGCGGTGGTCGCGCGCGCGCCGCCGGCGCAGATGGCGGGCAGCCAGCGTTGTTTCTGCGCCTCGCTCCCGGCCTGGTCGATCGCCGTCGCCACGAGCATCGTGGGGAGATACGGGCCGGGATAGCTCACGCGTCCCATCTCCTCGAGGAGGAGCGCCGTTTCCACCATCCCGAGACTGCTGCCGCCGTGCGCTTCGGGGAGCGAGAGACCGAGCCACCCGAGCTGCGCCATCTCCTTCCACATCGCCTCGCTCTCGCCCCGCGGGTCGTTCCACAGGAGGCGCACGGTGGCGGGCTTGCAATGCTCGTCGAGAAACGCGCGCGCGGAGTTCTTCAGGAGCTGCTGATCGGCCGTGAACGCGAAATCCATCGATCTATCCCTTGATCCGGTCGGCGCGGACTTCCTTCGGCAGACCGAGCACGCGCTCACCGATGACGTTCTTCTGGATCTCCGACGAGCCGGAGTAGATCGTGCCGGCGCGCGACCACAGGAACGCGGTCGCGAACGTGCCCGGCTCGCCGGATGACGTCGACACTTCCTCGGTCACGTCGTCGGGCGAGCCCGGCATCAGCTGGCCCCACGGGCCGAGGATCTCGAGCCCCAGCTCGAAGAAGCGCTTCTCGAACTCCGTGTACGAGAGCTTCGTGATCGAGGACGCGGCGCTGATGGGCTGGCCCTTCGCGAGCGCCGACAACACGCGAAGCGCGGCGTAGCGCTGGACTTCGAGCTCGGCGAACGCCTTGCCCAGCTTGGCGCGCACCACGGCGTCTTCGACGAGCGGCCGGCCGTCGCGCCGAAGCTCCTTCGCCGACTTCACGAGCTGGTGGAACGCCATCAGGTACCGCGTGACACGCCCGAGGGAGTTGGCGCCGCGCTCGTACCCGAGCGTGGTCTGCGCGATCTCCCAGCCGCCGTTGAGCCTGCCGATCAGATCGGACTTCTCCGCCCGCGCGTTCGTCATGAAGACTTCGGAGAAGAGGGAGCTGCCGGTGATCTGCTTGAGCGGCCGCACCTCGACGCCGGGCTGGCGCATGTTCAGGAGAACGCACGAGATGCCCTTGTGCTTCGGCGCTTTCAGGTCCGTGCGCGCGAGGAGGATGCCCCAGTCGGCGATCGGCCCGCTGGACGTCCAGATCTTCTGACCGTTCACCACGAAATGGTCGCCGTCGTCCTCGGCCCGCGTCTTGAGCCCGGCGAGATCCGAGCCGGCATTCGGCTCGGAGTAGAGCTGGCACCAGATCTCCTCCGCCGTCAGGATCTTCCGGAGGTAGCGCTTCTTCTGCGCCTCGGTGCCGTGGACGACGATCGTGGGCCCGATGAAGCCGATGCCGAGGCCGTTGATCGGCGGCGGCGCGCTCGCCCGCGCCATCTCGTCCTGCGCGATCGCCTGCTGCATCGGCGTCGCGCCACGCCCGCCGTACTCCTTGGGCCACAGCATCCCGATGTAGCCGGCGTCGTACATCGTGCGGTGCCACGCCTTGCGCTCGTCGAGCGTCTTCGGCTCGACGCGGGGCGTGTTCGCTTCGAACCACCGGCGCGTGGCCTGGCGGAACGCGAGATCTTCAGGGGCGTAGTGCAAATCCATTGGACAACCTCCGATGCCGCGGGCACCCGGGCGTCGCCACGCCCGCGGCGGTGCCTCGCTGCGCTCGATCTTACGTTACGGCGTAGGCAGTCGGTAGATCGCGGAATGCAGGACGTGGGCGACCGGCTTGCCGTTGGCCAGGATCGCGATGTCGAGCTCCACGAAATCGCGGCCGTTCTTCTCCCAGAGCGACCGCACGCGCGCGCGGGCGGCGAGCGTGTCGCCGACGCGCGCGGCGCCCAGGTGACGCACCACGCTGCCGATGTGGATCCACGGCCCGATGACGACGTTCGTTCTAAGGCAGCGGTTGCCCATGTGCGTGAAGAACGCGGGATGCACCCAGCCGTCGGCCGCGCGGTAGAGCGGCAGCGGGTCGGACACCGAGCCCACGTACTCCTCGGCCTGCGTCGCGTCGTAGCGAGTGACGAACGTGCCCAGCGTGGGGTGCGCGTCGAAATACTCGCGCGTGCCCGGCAGGCGCTCCGCCGGCACCGGCACCTCTCGATAGAGCGCGAGGTTCAAGGGCGTGGGGGCGCCGGCGGGAAGCGTCGCGGTCAGGATCGCGCACTCGCCGCTGCCCGCCGTGAGCGCGCGCACGGTCGCGGTGATGCCGTTCTGTGCCCCGCGGCCGGTGACCTCGCCGACCACGCGCACCTCTTCGCCGTCCAGCACCGGCTTCACGAACTTCACGCTCGCGGTGCCGCGCTGAAGCCAGGCCGGCCCGAAAGCGGCGACGAGCGGCTCGGTGAGATACGCGTAGACGGTGACGCCGGGGACGAGGCCGCCGGCGAAGCCGTAGCGCCGCGCGGTCGCGTCGTCGTGGATCTTGTTCTCGCTGTCGGTCGACGTGTTGACGGCCTTGACACAGTATTCGGCGAGTGACTCTGACATGGCGCGGAGTCTACGCCGCGCGCGCCGCGAGGGTCAACGCAGGACCTTTACTCGGCGGCGAGCCGGTAGCCGACGCCGGGCTCGGTGAGAAGGTGGCGGGGCTGCGCCGGCTCGCGCTCGATCTTCCGGCGCAGCTGCGCCATGAAGACGCGCAGGTAGTGGGCGTCCTCCACGTGGCTCGGCCCCCACACTTCCCGCAGGAGCTGGCGATGGGTGAGGACCTTGCCCGCGTGGCGGATCATCGCCGTGAGGATCCGATACTCGATCGGCGTGAGGTGCACCTCGGCGCCGTCGACGCGCACGACGCGCCGGCCCTGGTCGACGTGCAGTCCGCCGCCCTCGAAGATCGCGTCGGCTTCCCGGGGACCACCGGCGGCACGGCGCAACGCGACGCGGATGCGCGCGAGCAGCTCGTCGGTGCTGAACGGCTTCTCGACGTAGTCGTCGGCGCCGGCGTCGAGGGCGGCGACCTTGTCGCGCTCCCCGCCGCGCGCGGAGAGGACGATGACCGGCACCGACGACCACTCGCGCAGGCGGCGGATGACCTCGAGGCCATCCATGTCCGGCAGGCCGAGGTCGATGATGACGATATCGGGCTGGCGCGTGGCGGCCTCGATCAGGCCATCCGCGCCCGTTTCCGCTTCGAAGAGGCGGTAGCTCTGTCCGTGCAGCGTCGCGCGGAGGAAGCGCCGGATCTGCGGCTCGTCCTCGATCACGACGACGACCGGCTCAGCCATCAGTCGTCACGGTCCTGGCGTGGACTATTCATGAGCGGGGCCGGGGGTGTGCCGACGACATCCGCAGCCGAAGTGAGGGCGGTGGGCCTGGGTAGACGGCCTCCTGTCCTCGCCGAGGCGGCTGCGGATGTCAGCCGTCCACCCCGGCCCACCGCCCTCACCTCGGCGAACAATCCAGGCTAGCGCTGCTTGGCGAGGAACCCCAGACAGAGGGCGTTGAACTCGGCGGGCTTCTCCCAGAAGAGGACGTGACCGGCGCCCGGCACCGTGTGGAACTCGGCATGGGGGATGGCCGCGACGATCTCGCGCGATAGGCGCCCGGGCGTCAGGTGATCGTCCTCGCCGACGCTCACCAGCGTCGGGCACGTGATCGCGGACAGTCGCGCGATCGCATCGTGCGAGACGATCGAATCAGCCTGGCGCGCGAAGCCGACCTCCGACTGCGGGTGGGACTGGGTGTTCGCCGCGTAGAGGAGCATCTCCACGAACTCGGGTCGCTCGTTGAACGTGGCGGGCGCGAAGAGCCACAACGCCATCGCGCGTTGCGCCGCGTCGCGGCCGAGGCGGGCGCGCACGGTGCGGAGATTCTCGAGCAGGGCCAGCAAGTAGCGATCGGGCCGCGCCGCCGTGCAGTGGAGCTGCAGCGAGCGCACGCGATCCGGGTAGGTCAGCGCGAGCTCCTGCGCGATCAGACCGCCGAGCGAGACCCCGAGGATGTGCGCGCTCTCGATGCCGAGCCGGTCCATGAGCGCGG
>JBGOTH010000050.1:0-10974 GCA_041476345.1 Methylomirabilia bacterium | reverse complement strand
GGCGCACGGTGGCGGCGTCGACAAGCACGGCTGCCATCACGACAAGAAGGCCGGCGACTACCACTGCCACAAGGGCGACCACAAAGGGATGTCGTTCGCGAGCGAAGCGGACATGCAGGCCGGCAAGCCGGGAACAGCCATGAAGGCCGCCGAGAAGAAGGACGAGATGAAGACCGACAAGAAGGCGCCCGCCAAGAAGTAATGAAGCTCTTCACCACGCTGGTGATCCTGTACCTGGCGCTGGACGTCGCCACCCCGGATTTGCCCGGCGCGCTGAGCTTCGATCCCGACGAGTCGGTCGAAGTGGTCCAGCTCTCGCGCGACCCCGCTCCGGAGCCGTCCGCGTTTGCGTCGTCGGTGACGCGGGAGTGGTGGTTTCCCGTGCCGGCGATCCGGATCTCCAGGCAGACCGCCTGCCGCCGGGCGGACGTGACGCCCGGCGGCAGCACGCCGCTCCGAGCTCTGCCCCGGCGCACCGCCGATCCCCCCGCCTCCGAAGAAGGCTAGTGGCCGTCGTTCCCGCGCGCCTCGAGTGCGCGTATCGCTGTGCCTTCGTCTATCAGGGAGCGGAAGGATGTCCAACGGATCACCCGGTCGTGGCATGCGGGTGCTCGTCGTCGATGACGACGGGCCGGTGCTGGAAGTGGTCGCCGAGATGATCGCATCGTTCGGCGCGCTCGTGGCGACCGCCACGTCGGTGGGCGAAGCGCGGCTGCTGCTCGAAACCTTCGCGCCGACGCTCGTGATGACCGACGTCTACATGCCGGGCGAGAACGGCCTCGTCATGCGCGCCGAGGTACGGCACTGGAACGCGGAAACCCCCGTGGTGGCGCTCACGGGCGCCGACGACGGCGAGGTCAGCCCCGATGCAGGCTTCGCGCACGTGCTGCGCAAGCCGGTGTCGCTGGAAACGCTGGCGGCGGTGCTGACGGCGCTGAAGTAATATTGGCCTCATGCCTCCCAGCAGCCGCGTGACCTATGCGCCCGTCGCGGGCGCCGACAAGCTCTTCACCGCCGAGTTCAACGACTACCTCGCGGCGCTGCACGACGCGCTCGACGGCCGCGCGCGCCAGCTGCGCGCCGCGCGCGAGCTGCTGCTGAAGAGCGCGCTCGACGGCACCCCCCTCACGCACCGGCCCTCGAGCGAGGCGACGACGAGTACCTGGCGCGTCCCGCCCGTGCCCGATGATTTGAAGAGACCCGGCATCGAAATCTCCGGCCCATGCTCGATCACCAGCATGTTCATCAACGCGCTGAACCCCGGCCCCGAGGGCGAGCGTGCGGCGGGCGACCTGGACGACGACGAAGACAGCGGGGGTCATCGCCTGATCGACACCGTGAACGCCGCGCTGAATCGCCTCGCCGCCGTGAATCGCGAGCTCGCGTTCGACGATCCGGCGCGGAATCGGAAGTACCGCCTCGCGGACGGCGAGCTGCCGTTCTTCATGCACCGCGAGCGGGGCCTCCATCTCGACGAGCCCGACGTGATGATCGACGGCACGCCCGCGAACGCGGCGCTGCTCGGCACGGCGTTGACGCTCTACTACGCGGGCCGCGCGCAGGCGCAGCGCGGGCAAGGCATCTACTTCTACCTGCCGAAGCTCGAGCGCCCCGAGGAAGCGCGGTGGTATCGCGATCTCTTCAAGCTGTCGCAGGATCGTCTCCCCGGGCTCAAGACCGCGACGATCCGCGCGATCGTGCTCGTCGAGTCCCTCCCCTGCGTCTACTACATGGAAGAGATGCTGCACGCGCTCGGCGAGTATTCTGCCGGCCTGAACGCCGCGCGGTGGGATCTGAAGGCGTCGATCTTCGAGTACGTGATGGCGGATCCGAAGCAGGTGTGGCCGGATCGCTTCGGCGTCGACATCAAGACCACGCAGTTCATCGGCGACATCTTCCGCCGGCTCGTGGCGATCTGCCTGAAGCACGGCGCAGTTCCGATCGGCGGCATGGCGACGGCGCTGCCGAGCCAGGACCCCGAGGTGAACCGCGTGGCCGGCGACTCCATCAAGGCCGACAAGAAGTGGGAAGCCGAGCAGGGCTTCCTGCGCGGCTGGGTCGCGCACATCTTCCACATGAAGGTGGCGGGCGACCCGTTCAAGGAGCTGATCGGCAGCGGATGGAAGCCGTCGGCGAAGATGGCCGATCCGAACAACTACCCGGTGCGCCTCGAAGTTCCCGAGGGCCCCGTCACCGTGGACGGCACGCGCCGCAACGCGCGCATGCTGGTCGAGTACGTGGAGGGCTGGCTCAACGGCCGCGGCGCGAAGGGCATCGATTCGCTGGCCGGCAAGCCGGGCATCCACCCCGCGTTGATGGAGGATCTCGCCACGGGCCGCATGTCGACGGCACAGATCGCGCAGCGCGTGCTGCATCACGTGAAGGCGGACGGCGGCGAGGTGCACGACTTCGCGCTCGTGAAGCGGCTCCTGCAAGAAGAGACCGGCGACATCATCATGCTCGGCAAGCTGTCCGGTGACGCCGAAGCGCGCTACCGCAAGGCGCAGCGGATCGCCGCGCAGTGGATCAGGAACTACACCGCATTCGATTTCCGGTCGCTGGGTTCGTACTCGCGCGCGGACCTGGATCGCATCGCGGCCGGGCCGGAGGCGTTCTAGTCGACGACTTTCGAGCGCCTCGGCGCGCCGTAGAGATAGTGATCGACATCGACTGAGAGTGCCAACAACACCTCCCCGATCGCTCCTGGTGCCGGCTGCGCTCCGCCCAATCGCGCGAGGTAACCCGCAAGCGATTTCATCGGCTCAGGAACCGACACGCCGCGTGCGGCGCACTCGGCTTACGGCTACCCCTCTTCATAAAGCTTCCTCTCGGCTGGTGTCATCCGCCGCGCGCTGATGATCCCGATTGTCTCGCCACGGTCTGTGTGCGCGACAGCCAACAGATGCCCACGGGCTGGAGAGACCAAACGTGATGAATCGCTCCTCATCGAATGAACCGTCGAGGTCAAGCGGCCGCTAGAATCGGTGGATGCAGCTGATCCGCGTCGCGCCGACGTCCAGCCAGGCCGACGAGTGGGCGCTCGTGCTCACGGCCGCCGGCATTCCGAACAGCGTGGAGGCTGAGGATCACGGCTGGGCCGTGCTCGCCGCTCCCGACGACGCGCTGCGCGCTTTCACGACGCTTGCCGCGTACGACGAGGAACGCCGCGACGACACGCGGCCGGCGCCCGCGGCGATCGAGCCGTACCCGTGGATGTCCGGCGTTGCGCTCGCGCTGCTCATGCTCTGGTTCTTCGGCGTGAGCGGCACCGCGGCCGCGCGCTCTCCGTGGTTCGAGCCCGGCTCCGCGATCGCGGGCCGCATCGTCGCCGGTGAGCTATGGCGCGCGGTGACGGCGCTCACGCTGCACGTGGATGTCGTGCACGTCGCGGGCAACGCCGTCGCGATCGCGGTGCTGCTGCCGCCCATCGTGCAGCGGTTCGGCGCGGGCGGCGCGCTCTGGCTCCTGCTGCTCGCGGGCGGGATCGGGAACGTGCTCGCCGCGGCGGCGCACGACCCCCTGCACCGGGCCGTCGGCGCGTCGACAGCGGCGTTCGGTGCCATCGGCATTCTCGTGGCGCTCCGGATCGTTCCCGGCGGCGCGCCGACGCGCCGCACGCGATGGACGGCGCCGGTCGCCGGCGTGCTGCTGCTCGTGATGCTGGGCACCGCGCCCGACGCCGATCTCACCGCGCACGCGTTCGGTTTACTCGCGGGCATCGCGATCGGCCTCATCGCCGGCGTCGTGCTCCGGCGACGACCCGGCGCGATCGCTCAGTGGATGCTGGGCGGGCTGGCGGCGCTCGCCGTGATCGGCTGCTGGCGGTTGGCGCTCTAGAGTCCCGGCAGCCCTCGCGTCCACGAGAGAAGAGAACGCTTCGTCGACGATCGCGACCGCTTCGCACAAATTCGCGAGCGAGCGCTTCACCGACCCGCTTGAGCGCCAGCACGTCGCGATACGCCACCATCACTTCGCCAGCGCGAGAGGTCGTCCTCGACGTCGGCCGCGGTCACGCGCTCTTCTACACGCCGGAGCGTGTGTAGCTCGATCCCGTGGTCGAATTCGCCATGGGCCGCTGACGAGAGGAGAATGGCAGAGGGCGACGTCGTCCTCAGCGGCGCTGGCGCTTCGGGCGGCGAGCTGGTACCGCGTCAAGACTCGCGCGCAGCCCTTTGTCGACCGCCGCCGCGTTCGGGAAGCCGGCATGGACGTCGGGGTCGAGCAGAACAATGTTCATCGCGTCTCGCTCCGTGGGCTCCTCGCTCTTCTTGATCTTCTTCATTGCGTTCGACGCCAGCGCGTTGCGCTCCCGAAGCAGCCGTCGGAGAGCCGTGTTCGCCGCGCGAGCATTGGGAAACGCCTTGGCAAGATCGGGTGCGATGACAACGACGTTCGAGGACTCACGCAGCCGCTGTGCGTACTTGCCCCGCACCAACGTGCCAAAATCCGAGCGCTTGTACTCAGACCGCATCTCGTCGACGCCTTTGCCGCTCGCTCTCTTCATAGATTCTTCTCTCGCTTGGGCTCACCCGCCGTGCCGCTTCGTGGAAAGAAACTCCATGCTTCGCGAGGTTCTCCGCTGCCTTGGCCGGATCCCACTCGAAGCGCACGGGGCAACTTGGCGCAGTGGGTTCTGGCCATCAATGTCCACTCTTTCTGACAGGTTGCGTCGGATCGCCGGCTGGAAGAAAATCTTCGCGGTGCTGAGCCAGCGTACGGCGGTGGCAGCGTGACAGTGGTACGCACCGCGCTGACCGTCGTGCTCGCTCTCACCCTACTCGCCGCGCCGCTTGCCGCCGAGGCGCAGCAGGCTGAAAAGATCTACCGAGTCGGCTTGCTGGGGCTCGGCGCCGGCGCGGCCTCGCCCGGCTTCGCGGCGCTTCGCCAGGGACTGCGCGATGTCGGCTACGTCGAGGGTCAGAACCTCGTGATCGAGGACCGCTCGGCCCTCAAACTCTACACGGAGCTTCCCGGCGCCGTCGCGGCGCTGCTGCGACTCAACGTCGATGTGATCGTCACGCAAGGCAGCACCGCAACGCAGGCGGCCAGGAAAGTGACGAGCACCACGCCGATCGTCATGGTCGCCGCGGCCCTCGACCCGAAGGAGTCCGGGCTCGTCACCAGCCTCGCGCATCCCGGCGGAAACGTCACGGGACTGACGAGCGTGGCGCATGAGCTGTTCGCGAAGCGACTCGCGCTGCTCAAGGAAGCCGTGCCCGGAGTCTCGCGCGTGGCCACGCTGCTCACTCCCGACAGCCCCTCGGCAGTTCCCGCCTTCGACCACGCGGAGCAGGCGGCGCGATCGCTCGGCTTGCGGCTTCAACGCCTCGACGCCCATCGCCCAGAAGATCTCGAGAAAGCGTTCGCCAGGATGGCCCACGAACACGCCGAGGCGCTCGCGCCATTGCCGAGCAGCATGTTCCGGGCTCATCGGGCCCGCATCGTCGAGTTGGCGGCCAAGTACCGGCTGCCGGGGATCTACGAGTACCGCGGCTTCGCGGATGCCGGCGGCCTGATGTCGTACGGCGTCAACATCGTCGCGCTGTTTCGCAGCGCTGCGCCCTACGTCGACAAGATCCTCAAGGGAACCAGGCCCGCCGACCTGCCCATCGAGCAGCCGACGACATTCGAGCTGGTGATCAACCTCAAGACCGCGAAGGCGCTCGGCCTCACGATCCCGCCGTCGCTGCTGCTGCGCGCGAATCAGATCATCGAGTGAGCGGAGGACGACCCTTACGTGGAGGCCTTACGCCGAGCGGTGGCAGGTTCTGACGGATACGAGATCGTCGTCAGCTATCGGCCGGACATCCCCGGTGGTCAGCGTCAGCAATGCCGCGGTCTTCCCAGACGCGGTCACGAACTCCACCTCGAGCTCATCGCGCTCGTAGACTTTGACAACCGCGCCAAGATCGCCCCTGAGCAGTCCGTGCTCGGGGAGATCGCGATCCAACACGATCGTGTCGAGAGCCTTGTATGTCATATGTTGCCGGTTCATGACAGGTGCTGGCGCGCCTCGATGATCTCTTCGTCGCGCTCTTCACCGGGGAGCTGGCCAAAGATGGCGGCGACTCCTGACCGGGGCCCTTGAGCCTGACGAAGCGTGCGTTCGACGAGCGCCCCAAACACAGGCGTCGGCGGCACTGCCCAGAGGGAGAGGTCTCTCTCGTCGGCCACCTCGATGCCTTCCGCTTCGATTCTGAGTAACGACCCGGATGGCCGGAACTTCGCCACGCCCCGCACCAACGCCGCATGTCCCCATAGCGACGCAAGCGCGCTGAGGTCCACCGAGTCGCCGGCCACGCCGCGGACCGGGGCGCCGGACTCCAGAATCAGCGTGAACATACGGTCAGTGTGTCGCAGCGCGTCGAGCTTGCCGGCGACACGCACCTGTTGGTCCGGTGGAATCCCACTACGGAGACGGCGGCAGGTTTGGACATTTCGCGCATCCCGCGGGTCGCATAGCGTGCTTTCGAGATGGAGAAGCCCGGGGACGAAGAACGTCAGCAAGACATCGAGGACATGATCCGAGAAGAGATTGCGCGCCGTCGTCCGATCGACACGGACGGCATACGCGCCCGCCGTCAGGAGCGAACCGAGATTCTCGCGGTGATTTGAGGAGCGGACGAGCGGGGTTTCGGCGCGCCCTCAGTGGCTACTTCGAGCCTGGGTCGCCTGAGTTCGAGCAGCTCGTCGCCGTTTGGCGCGCGCTTCGACGACGCTCTGGTGCAGCGCCTCCCGGCGTTTGACCCTCTCCTCGGAAGGCAGCGTAGCGAGAATGTCTTCGAACTTGATGGCGAGATACTCAGCGAACTCGGTTACGGTCAGAGGCCCCGTGCGCTTGCGCTTCGTCTTGTTCATCGCACGCAAAATGTACCACGTGATTTCTGACACCTTGCGCGAAGCGGGGCTGTGGTGCCGCCCTTAACGAGCGTATCCAATATTGGACATGTTCAGGCGATCCCACGTGCGGTAGGGTGCGCGTAGGAAACACCATGCTGAGACCTCACAGACCGCGAAAGGAGGGCGAGACATGCCCACGTAGGTAAAAACAGGAGGCGCACGCATGCGTCCAGATATGAAGTACGTCGTCATCGAAAGTGGCCGTCGCGGCGGCTACGGAAAGCACAACCGCACCCGTCCCCGCCACAAGGGTGAGGAGTGGGAGGGCTACCTCAAGCACGAGGGAATCCGCCTTCCCCACGGCTACAACACCAAGTACCAGACGGACCTGCTCGGTCCTCTCTGGGGCTACCTTCGCAAGCACGTCGGCAAACCTTGGGACGTGGTCTACGCGGACATCTGCCGGCATCTCGATTTCCGCAGCGTCCTTGGCTTCCACATCAAGTCGCATCTCTTCGACGGCTTTGGCGGAGTGCAGCGCCACGTGCAGATGCGCGGCCGTGTGCCGTACGAGCGCATCGGACGCTTCGGCAGTCCTCCTGCCGCGGTGGATGGTTTTTGGGTGCATCCCAGAACCGGCCTGTTGTTGGAACAGCGCGCCAGGCGCCGACCTTCGAAACCAGCCGCGCCGATCACTCGCAAGATCGTCGACGAGTGGACGCAGATTCATCGGCTTCACGGAGCGTGGTTCGAAGTCGAGCTGGCGCCGTATGCCGGCATTGTTCCCTGCGGGGACGCTGTCGTTCGGGCGGCCGGAGATCCTCGTGCCGACTTCGCTCGGCTCTACGGTCGGCCTGGTGTGTACGCGACGCGCAAGCGACAACTCTCGAAGAAGGAGACGACGCGGCATGGCCTCAGTGAAACGAAAGGATAGGCGACCCGATGCGCGCTGAATATGACTTCTCAAAGGGCAAGCGGGGTGTGTTCAGGAAGTACTTCCCACCTGGCGCGACTGTCGTCGCCCTGGACGAGGACGTTCGCCGACAATTTCCAACCGGAGCTGCGGTCAACAGGGCATTGCGATCTCTAGCGAAATCGAGAAGAGGCGGACCGCGGGCTCACTTTGATTTCGCGACGGGAAAGCGAGGCGCGTTCCTCAAGCGCTTCCCGACGGGTGTGACGCTCGTCGCGCTGCACGAGGACGTTCGCACGTGGTTTCCTACGGCAAAGGTCGTCAACAAGACCCTGCGGTCTCTGACAAAGGCGAAGCACACGGTAGGGCATCGCAAACCATGATCCGCTTCATACAGCACGAACGTCTTCCGGAAGGCCCGGAAAAAGTCGATACCGAGAAGCGCCTCGCCGGACGTGACGTGGACCAGGCCTTCCCTTACTTCATCGCCTAGCACCAGCCTGGCTGGCGCGAGCGCAAGGGTACCAACAGAGCCATCGGCGTATTCGACATCCGCAACATCGGACGGTAAGAGCCGAAGCAACTCGATGATGGCGGTTGGAATGGCAGCGAATCCATCGAATCCAGTGTCGACAACCGCAGTGAGTCGGGCCGAAGCGGGACCGGCGGTGACGGCGATGCTTACAACCGGGGCGGTGTCAACGAGCGATCCGCGCGTCTGTGCCATGGAGACCGCGTCGCATCCGGTACGCCGCCCGGAATCCGATGCGAACCAGGTAGAACGGGCCGGCGCCGCTCGCGTGTCCCGCTCGCAGTGCTTCGTCCGCCGTTGGGGCGACGAAGATCTGCTGTGAGGCAACATCGATCGCCGCGAATTGACCGCGCGACTGCGCTTCGAGTTCGTTCTGACGGCGTGCGTAAATCTTCTGGCCGGCCTCGACAATCGAGTGTTTGTTCGGCGTGCCCATCTCGGGATCATCTTCGCGGCGAGTGCCGCGGCCGTCAATGTCCAATATTTCAGACGGTCAGCAGTCGCCTGATACGCTGTGTTCATGTCCACCTTCGCCTCACTCGGCCTGACCCCCAAGCTCCTCGCCGCCCTCGCCGAGCTCGGCTACGAAGCGCCCACGCCCATCCAGGTGCGCACCATTCCCGCGCTGCTGGCCGGGCGCGACGTCATCGGCCAGGCGCAGACCGGTACCGGCAAGACGGCCGCGTTCGCGCTGCCCATCCTCCAGACGATCGACCTGAAGCGCGCCGAGGTGCAGGCGCTCGTGCTGACGCCCACGCGCGAGCTCGCCATCCAGGTGGCCGAAGCCGTCCACACGTACGGCAAAGGGCTCGGGCCGCTGCGCGTGCTGCCCGTCTACGGCGGCCAGGGCATGCAGAACCAGATCAAGCGGCTGCACGCCGGCGTGCACGTCGTCGTCGGCACGCCCGGCCGCATCATGGACCACCTACGCCGCGAGACGCTCGAGCTCGACGCCGTTCGCATCTGCGTGCTCGACGAAGGCGACGAGATGCTGCGCATGGGCTTCATCGACGACGTCGAAACGATCCTGCGCGAGATGCCGGACGGCCGCCAGATGGCGCTCTTCTCCGCCACCATGCCGCCCGCGATCCGGAAGATCGCCGAGCGTCATCTGCGGGATCCCGAGACCATCGCCATCGAGACGCAGACCGTCACCGTGGCCGCCGTCGACCAGCGCTACCTCAACGTCACCGAGCGGCAGAAGCTGGACGCGCTCATCAGCGTGCTGGAAGTCGAGTCGCCCGAGGCCGCGCTCGTCTTCGTGCGGACCAAGAACAGCGCCGCGCAGCTGACCGAGCGCCTGCAGGCGCGCGGCTACGCGGCCGAAGCGATGCACGGGGACATGACGCAGCAGGCGCGCGAGATCGTCATCCGCCGCCTGCGCGAAGGCCAGGTCGAGATCGTCATCGCGACGGACGTGGCGGCGCGCGGGCTCGACGTCGATCGCATCTCGCACGTCATCAACCACGACGTGCCGTTCGACGCGGAGAGCTACGTCCACCGCATCGGACGCACGGGGCGCGCCGGGCGTAGCGGCACCGCGATCCTCTTCATCACCCCGCGCGAGACGCGCCTCTTGAAAGTCATCGAGCGCTTCACGGGGCACCACATCAAGCCGATGCGCATGCCGTCCGCGGCAGACGTGGCCGCGCGCCGCGTGCAGTCGTTCAAGCGGCGCCTGCTCGAATCATCGGCCGCGGAAGGGCTCGAGCCGTATCTCGCGCTCGTCGAGGAGCTCGCGGAAGAAGCCGGCATCGACATGGCGGAGATCGCCGCCGCCGCCGCGCGTCTCGCATCCGGCGGCAAACCGATCACCGTAGAAGCGATGCCGGCGGCGCCCGCCGCGCCGGTCGTCGACGGCCCGATGGTGCGGCTCTTCGTGGACGCGGGGCGCGAGGCCGGCATTCGCCCGGGCGACATCGTCGGCGCGATCGCGGGCGAGTCGGACATTCCCGGTCACGTCATCGGCGCGATCGACATCCACGCGAAGTTCTCGTTCGTCGAGATCCCGGCGGAGTACGTGGACCGCGTGCTGGAACGGATGAAGGGCGCGCAGATCCGTCAGCGCACGCTTGTCGTGAAGCTCGCGGGCGGGCCGGCGGGGCCGCCGACTGAGCCGCCGAAGCGCGAGCCGCCGAAGGGTGGCAAGGGCAGCGCGCGCGAGCGGCGCGCGAAGCGTCGCCACGCGGCGTAGCAATGTCCTTGGGGCACACGACCGTATCGAATTGGGCATTCCCCAGAGCCGGCCGTACCAGACATCGCGCGGCACTGCTCGAGAACTGGCAGCGCGCGATGGAGCACGAGCCGCTCATTCGGATCGAGCCGCCGGAGTAAAGCGATGCTGAGGGATGTCGCAGAAGTGAGACCGCTCGATGGATACCGCGTCTTCTTGCGCTTTAACGACGGCGTGCAGGGAGAGCTCGACCTCGAGCCTCTTCTAGTGCCGTTCGTCGGCGTGTGTGCGCCGCTGCGAGATCTTGCACGCTTTCGCGAGGTCTTCGTCGATACCGAGGGCGGGACGATCGCCTGGCCGAACGACGTCGATCTCGCCCCAGAAGTGCTCTATTCGATGGTTACCGTTCTCTCCGGTGCTCCGCGATCAGCGCCCGGGTGAGCGATGTGCGTCCCTTGAGCATGCCGGCGGCCTCCTTCACGGGATTCGCCAGTACACGCACAAGAGTGAGTTCAT